>NZ_QSDP01000001.1:0-179623 GCF_003463685.1 Parabacteroides sp. AM58-2XD | reverse complement strand
GCTGTTTAATAAGACTAATTTCAATGATGTCAAAGAACAATTTAATCCCCTTATTCCGGGATTATTTGATTAATTAATAACTCGTCCCGATTTTAACGGGACACTAGTGATAATGTATATGAAAGCAATACAAATTCCCGCTCCCTCAGCATTGCAGGTGGTCGATATAGCGAAACCGGAAGCAAAGAGCGGTGAAGTTCTTCTGAAAATCAAGTTTGTCGGATTCTGCGGTTCCGACCTGAACACATTCCTGGGACGTAACCCGATGGTAAAACTCCCAGTCATTCCCGGACATGAAGTCGGAGCCGTAATCGAAGCAGTCGGCCCAGACGTCCCCGCCGGATTCGAATCGGGCATGAGCGTAACCGTCAACCCTTACACCAACTGCGGTACATGTGCCGCCTGCCGCAACGGTCGGGTAAATGCCTGCGAATATAATGAGACGTTCGGCGTACAACGCAACGGCGCCATGGGCGAATACCTGTCGCTCCCCTGGCAGAAGGTCATCCCGGCAGCCGGCATTTCTCCCCGCGACTGTGCCCTGATTGAACCGATGAGCGTCGGTTTCCATGCCGTATCCCGCGGACAGGTAACCGATATCGACACAGTCCTGGTAATCGGCTGCGGAATGATTGGCTGCGGAGCAATCGTACGTGCCGCCCTGCGGGGAGCTACCGTCATCGCGATGGACCTGGATGATGATAAGCTGGAACTGGCCAAACGCATCGGTGCCCGTTACACCATCAATTCACGCACGGAGAATGTACATGAACGTTTGCTGGAAATGACGGATGGGCTGGGACCGGACGTAGTTGTCGAAGCCGTTGGAAGTCCAGCCACATATGTAACGGCAGTGAATGAAGTCGCATTCACCGGCCGGGTGGTATGCATCGGCTATGCCAAAAGCGAAGTGACTTTCCAGACCAAATACTTCGTGCAGAAAGAACTGGATATACGGGGGTCGCGCAATGCACTGCCAGAAGATTTCAGGGCCGTAGTCCGTTATCTCCAACAGGGCAGTTGTCCGCGTGAAGACTTAATTTCCAGAATAGTAACACCCGAAGAGGCGCTGACAGCCATGCAGGAATGGAGTGCCGACCCCGGGAAAGTATTTCGTATTCTTGTAAAGTTCTGAGATATCAAAAAATTCATTACCTTCGCAAGGTTTCTCTAACAATAATCATGAATCGAGATAAGTTACCATGAAAAAGCTAATCAATCTAATTGTATTTATTTTAATCGCCGGCCTGAACGGCTGGGCGCAGGAGGCTGCCGAAGTGATTCGGGTGGCTTGTGTAGGAAACAGTATTACTTTCGGATCTGGTATTGCGAACCGCGACCGTGACAGTTACCCGTCGGTTCTCGGGCAAATGCTCGGACGGGGTTATGAAGTCCGCAACTTCGGGTTCAGTGCCCGTACCATGCTGATGAAAGGCGATCATCCGTACATGAAAGAGCAGATGTTTCAGGATGCCTTAAAGTACAATCCAGACATCGTCGTTATCAAATTGGGAACAAACGATTCCAAATCGTTCAACTGGAAATACAAGGCAGACCTGCCCAAGGATATTCAGACAATGGTCAGCGCCTTCAAGGCGATACCGTCCAAGCCGAAAATCTACCTGTGCTATCCACCCAAGGCCTACCAGGTACAGTACAGTATTAACGACAGTATTATCGAACATGGCGTTATCCCTGTAATCGACCAGGTTGCGAAAAGAAACAAATTACCGGTCATCGATTTACACACGGCTCTAAGCGGTATGAAAGAGCATTTTCCTGACAACGTGCATCCCGACCCTGTCGGAGCACATAAGATTGCGGAAACGGTGTACAAGGCAATCACCGGACAGGAATCATCCCACCGGATGCAGGCCTTTCCCGGTTTCAAAAGCGAGTGGAACGGATGCGACCGTTACGACTTTCAGTTCAAAGGACGCGATGCAATCGTCGTTGTACCGAAACAGGCAGCCAAAGGGAACCCATGGATTTGGCGTCCCGCCTTCTTCAACGCTTTCCCCAGCGTAGATAAGGCCCTGCTGGAAAAAGGATTCCATGTTGCCTATTATGATGTGACACACTGTTACGGCAACCCGCGTGCCGTTGCATGGGGTACGGACTTCTATAACTACATGAAAGACTATTACGGACTTTCACCGAAAGTAACCCTGGAAGGATTCAGCCGTGGCGGACTGTATGCTTTGAACTGGGCTGCCAAAAATACGGACAAAATAGCCTGTATCTATATCGACGCTCCCGTCTGCAACGTATTCAGCTGGCCGGGAAGAAAAAATGCAGCATTATGGAACGACCTGTTGAAGGAATGGAACCTGACGGACGAAGAGATGAATTCATTCAAAGGCAACCCGATTGACAACCTGGAACCATTGGCTAAAGCTGGTATCCCTATCATCAGCGTTTGCGGAGATGCAGACAAGGTGGTTCCTTTCAAAGACAATATGGACGTAGTCCGTTCCCGTTACCTGGCACTGGGCGGACCGGTTGAAGTGATTATCAAACCGGGTGTGGACCACCATCCGCACAGCCTCGAAAACCCGGAACCTGTCGTGGACTTTATCCTCCGCCATCAGCCGGAATATGAAAAGTACCTGCATTACAATGTGCGCGGCAGCCTGCAAAACTCATTCGTCAAGTTTGAGAAAGAACGTAAAGGCCGCGTCGCCTTCTTGGGCGGTTCCATTACGGAGATGAACGGTTGGAAGAACAGGATTGAAAAGCAGTTGCAACAACGTTTCCCCTACACCACATTCGAGTTCGTGGAAGCCGGCATCGGTTCTACCGGTACGACACCGGGGTCTTTCCGCCTGCAAAATGACGTGCTGTCGAAAGGAAAGATAGATTTGCTATTCGTTGAAGCAGCCGTAAACGACCATACAAACTATTTTACCCCACTGGAACAGGTGCGCGGCATGGAAGGCGAAGTACGTCATGCGTTACTGAGCAATCCTGAAATGGACATTATCATGTTGCATTTCATCTACGACCCGTTTATCCCGATGGTAGCGAAAAAGCAACAGCCAGACGTAGTCTAAACCATGAACGGGTAGCCAACCATTACCTCATCCCGTCAGTCAACCTCGTGCAGGAAATAGGCGAACGGATGCAGGATGGCGAGTTCACCTGGGAACAGTTCGGCGGAACCCATCCGCTCCCGTTCGGACATACATTCTATGCCGCAGCCATCAACCACCTGTTCGACAGCATGTGGAAAGGAATTACTCCCGACAGCCCAGTGGTTGCCCATGAGATTCCGGAACAACCGCTCGACGAATACAGTTATTACAAAGGTGATTTCATCGACCTGAAAGAAGCGAAGCTGAATAAAGGTTGGAAATACGTTTCTTCCTGGCGACCGGACAACAAATACGAAAAACGGAGAGGATTCGCAGACGTACCGATGCTCGAAGCAACCCGTCCCGGAGACAAACTGACACTCGATTTCACAGGAAAGGCAATCGGTATCTTCTGTACTCCCGGCCCGACAGCAGGCATCCTTGAATACAGTATCGACGGTGCCCCATTCAAAAAGTTGGATACTTTCACTCAATGGAGCAAATATCTTTATATCCCCTGGGTATATATGTTTGAAACAGAATTAGACGACACAACCCATAAACTGGTACTTCGCATCTCGAAAGACAAGAATCCCGATTCACTCGGTACGGAATGCCAGATACGTAACTTCGTCGTAAACAGATAAAAGTAAAATGAAAGAATTAAATAAACAAAACGTTCCGGTCACCACCCGGCCGGAACGCATCATACAGTTTGGCGAGGGTAACTTCCTCCGGGCATTTGTAGACTGGATTATCTGGAATATGAATGCAAAAGCTGACTTCAACAGCAATGTCGTAGTCGTCCAGCCTATTGAAAAAGGGATGGTCGATATGTTGAACAAGCAGGACAACCTGTATCATGTCAATCTTCAGGGATTGGATAAAGGCGAAACCGTCAACAGTCTCGAACTGATCGACGTGATCAGCCGCTCACTGAATCCCTACACGGATTTCGAAGCATTCATCCGGCTGGCGGAACAACCGGAAATACGTTTTGTCATCTCCAATACGACCGAAGCCGGAATCACTTTCGATCCGGCCTGCCGGTTGGAGGATGCTCCGGCAGCTTCCTATCCCGGCAAACTAACTCAATTATTATACCACCGCTTCAAAACGTTCAACGGAGATAAAAGCAAAGGCTTGATCATCTTTCCCTGCGAACTCATCTTCCTGAACGGACACAAACTGAAGGAAACGATTTACCAGTATATCGACTTATGGCAACTGGGTGAAGAGTTCAGGAATTGGTTTGAAGAAGCCTGCGACGTTTATGCCACTTTAGTCGACCGCATCGTCCCCGGCTTCCCCCGCAAAGACATCGACGCGATCAAAGAGAAACTGCAATACAACGATAACCTGGTGGTGCAGGCTGAGATATTCCATCTATGGGTTATCGAAGTGCCACAGGAGATTGCCAACGAATTTCCTGCCGACAAAGCGGGGCTGAATGTCCTGTTTGTCCCATCCGAAGCGCCGTATCATGAAAGGAAAGTGACGCTGCTGAACGGCCCGCACACTGTCCTGTCGCCGGTTGCCTTCCTGTCGGGAATTGACATCGTGCGGGATGCCTGTCAGGATGAAGTCATCGGAAAATACATCCGTAAGGTAATGTTCGAGGAACTAATGGAAACACTGAACCTACCTAAAGCGGAACTGGAAAAGTTCGCCAACGATGTATTGGAACGTTTCAACAACCCGTTTGTCGACCATCAGGTTACTTCCATCATGCTGAACTCTTTCCCAAAATTCCAGACACGCGACCTGCCGGGATTGAAAGAATATCTGAAACGGAAAGGAAAACTTCCGGAAGGGCTCGTCCTGGGACTGGCAGCCATTTTAACCTACTACAAAGGTGGCAACCGGACAGACGGAACTGCAATCGTTCCGAATGACGACCCCAAAAACATCTCCCTGATGAAAACCCTCTGGGCGACAGGTTCCACGCGGGAAGTTGCCGGTAAAATCCTGGCAGCAGAAGAGATTTGGGGAGAAGACCTGAACGGAATACCCGGCTTGGCCGATAAAATAGTCTACTACCTGGATGCCATTCAGGAAAAAGGAATGCGCGAAGTCGTAAAAGAGATTCTCTGATGAAAAAATACATCCAAATAAACCCTGCCGATAATGTGGTCGTAGCCGTCGATACGCTATCGGCAGGAGATAATATAACTGTCGGAACCACCACCGTCACTGTCCGCGAAGAAATTCCGGCCGGTCACAAAGTGGCGCTGCAAGACTTTAAAACAGGCGAGTCCATCATCAAATATGGTTTCCCTATCGGACATGCCCGGAAGGATATACCCACAGGCTCCCTGGTAAACGAGAAAAATATCAAAACAAATCTGGAAGGTTTGCAGGACTATACCTGGCAACCGCAGGACACGACTTTGGACATTCCCGACAAAGGTCTGACCTTTAACGGCTACCGCCGCAGGAACGGCGATGTGGGAATCCGTAACGAGATATGGATTATCCCTACGGTAGGCTGTGTGAATGGCATCGTAAACCAACTGGCAGAAACGCTCCGGCAGGAAACTTCAGGAAAAGACGTCGATGCCATCGTCGCCTTCCCCCATAATTACGGTTGTTCACAATTAGGCAACGACCACGAAAATACCCGTAAGATATTACGTGACATGGTGAAGCATCCGAATGCCGGCGCCGTGTTAATCGTCGGACTAGGCTGCGAAAACAATCAGCCGGATGCTTTCCGCGAATTTCTTGGAGAATACGATACCGAACGTATCCGTTTCATGGTTTGCCAGCAGGTAAAGGATGAACACGAAGAAGGAATGAATATCCTGCGGAAATTATACACAATCGCCTCGGCCGATAAACGGACAGCCATTCCCATGAGCGAACTGCGCGTCGGACTGAAATGCGGTGGTTCGGACGGTTTCTCCGGCATCACGGCCAATCCGTTGCTGGGTGTATTTTCCGACTTCCTGGTTGCACAGGGAGGAACAACCGTCCTGACGGAAGTCCCCGAAATGTTCGGTGCGGAAACATTGCTGATGAACCGTTGCGCGACAGAAGAGTTATTCAGCAAAACCGTCCGTCTGATTAACGATTTCAAAGCCTATTTCCTGGAAAACAAGCAGCCGGTCTATGAGAATCCCTCGCCGGGAAATAAAGCCGGAGGAATCTCCACACTGGAAGAAAAATCATTGGGATGCACGCAAAAGTCCGGTAAATCCGGAGTAAAAGATGTCCTCATGTACGGAGACCGGCTAACCACCCGCGGACTGAACCTGTTAAGCGCCCCGGGCAATGACCTGGTAGCCAGCACAGCTCTGGCGGCTTCCGGTTGCCATATAGTACTCTTCACCACCGGACGCGGAACGCCTTTCGGCACGTTTATCCCCACTGTCAAGATTTCGACAAACACCGCTCTATCGGAAAACAAACCCGGCTGGATTGACTTTAATGCCGGAACGTTGGTGGAAGGTGAATCGATGGAAACCCTCAGCGAGCAGTTTATCCGATTCATATTGGAGGTCGCCGGAGGCCGTTTCGTAAACAACGAAAAGAAAGGATACCGGGAAATTGCCATCTTCAAATCCGGAGTCACTCTCTAAGCGGCTAGCATATAAAAAGTGTTTCACCCTAATGAAACAAATGTTTCTTCATATAGAAACTACTGTTTCATTAGGGTGAAACACTTTTAACATTGTAGCGTAGTTAATGTTTTTAGTAGACTACTTTCGGCCTTATATATAAAAGAAATACATTTTCTCCATCAACTTTGTTATAAAAACCTCTTTTCTCCGACTATATAATAAAGTTCAAACAAATGAAGTCAAACCAGAAAGAATTTCTAAAGATATTGTCTGCTTACCAAGGAATTATCCATAAGGTGAATCAGATATATTTTAAGTCGAAAATAGACAAAGAGGATAATTTCCAGGAAGTCGTCTATCAGCTTTGGCGTTCTTTCCCATCGTTACAAAACAAAGAGAAACCGGCTTCATGGATTTATGCAGTAGCTATAAACACTTCTATTTCAAAGATCAGACAGGATAGCCGGATCGAGTTTTGCGATGCTTCTGATTCTGCGCTCGATATGGAGATGGCCACTCCCAATGAGCAACAAGAACAGAACGAGAACTACCAAAGGCTTATAAACGCTCTGTATAAACTGAATGAAATAGATAAATCGATCATGTTGCTTTACATGGAAGATTATAGTTATGAGGAAATAGCTGAAATAGTCGGAATGAGCAGTTCCAACATCGGAATGAAAATTCACAGGCTAAAGAACCGATTACAAAAACAATTAAAAAAGTAAGCCCTATGGAAACAAATGACATTAAAGATATTTGGAAAACAGAAGCAGTAAAGGATATGAAATCATATTCCGAGGAAGAGCTAAGCGAAATGGTGGTTAAATCTGTAAGAAAATCAATCAAGGCAATATATCCCGGAACTATTCTTCGACTCGTCATCATCACTGTGATTGTATATCTCATCGCAACATTGTTTTTAAGAAAGCAGAGTATGGAAGGAATGCTCTTAGATGTCAGTGCTTTAGTTATATTATCTGTTTCTTATCTGCTTTGGGAACACTCTGCTTACAAAATGCGGAAATATACTAATAGCAAGCCTGTAAAAGAATGGCTGGAATATCGAATAAAGGAATTTGAGAACAAGATAAGATTTAACACCAAATATAATTTGGTCATATATACATGTTCTTTTCTGTTTTCAATAGGTTTCTATGTTTTTTATCAAATAACGGCAAATGTTACTCCCGGCATTTTGACTGTCATTATTATTCCGCTCGGACTTATCATTTACCTTTTGATAGTAAGACGTTCCCTAAACCGAAATTATCAGAAAGCTCTTCATGAACTAAAAGATCTCTATAAACAATTGGAAGATTCAAACAAATAAAATATACGTATGAAACAAGTTATTATCAGCCTATTCCTATTTTTGCTAAGCAGCAGCACTTTTGCATTTATTCCGGAAATCAAGACAATCCCGTTAAATGACGGAGAAATAATTGAAGCTCGACTCTGCCTGCCAGAGAATGAAGTAAAAACAATTATATTTTATATTTCTGGTACGGGACCTACTACTTATCTGACCAAAAGACCAACATTCAATTTTTTCGATGAGCTTGCAAATGGCTTTTGCAATGAAGGAATGGCGTTTTTTACTTATAACCGTCGAGGGTGTAAAACTGGCAAAATATCACCTTTATTTGTAGAAGTAGATTCTGCCCAATATGCGAAATATACGCCTGTTCAGGAAGCAGAAGATATAGAAGCTATGATTTCTTTTCTCCAAAAAGACCAACGCTTTACAGCATGCAAAATTATCCTTTATGGAATGAGTGAGGGTACTATTATTGCATCGCTCGTTGCAGAACGAAAAGTCGTGCATATAGACGCTCTGTTACTACACGGATATGCCCATGAAAATATGTATGATATCATCTTATGGCAAAATAAAGGACATGGGGTAATGACAATGGCAAACTCCGTTTTCGACAAAGATGGAGATAAAGCTATCAGTAAAGAAGAATATGAAGCAGAGGAGGAAACGGTTATCCGGCATAAAACCTATATATTCCAAAATATGCCATTTGATTCACTGGATATAGTAAAAAACGGTGTCATTGATATACATGACATTGAAAAAATGCGCATGCCGTTCCATGGAGAATTAATAAAAAGAATAACCAACAATGATTGGCTGTGGATTAGAAGTAATTACTTTAATATAACTCCCCAATGGTTTAAAAGCCATTTTAAACTTGAACCGAACAAAACAAGATTGTTACGACTAAATATACCTATACATATTTTTCATGGTAAGGAAGATGCAAATGTGCCGGTAGAAGGTGTTTATGACTTACAGGAACGATTCGAAGTTTGTAATAAAACAAACCTGAACATACATGTTTTAGAAAAACACAATCACGATTTGAACTTTCAAGATTGGTTGATTCATAAAAAATGGTCCGAAGGATTTAGGCAACTCTTTAGTGTGGCAAAAGAATTATCTCTTTAAGGCCCCTCTTTAATCGGTCCAGACCGTCTATCAGCACCTGACGGGGGCAAGCTATATTCAGACGGATAAAACCTTCACCCGCCTCACCGTACATGCTTCCTTCATTTACCCAAAGCTTTTCTTCTTTCAGAAGTATTTCCACTATCTCCTTCGAGCGCCGTTTCAGTATCGAGCAATCCACCCATACCAAGTATGTGCCTTCCAGTATCACCACAGGGAATTCCGGGAGGTACTCATTGAAGTAGGCTTTCAGATAATTGTAATTCATCGCCAGATAATGTTTTAATTCTTCCAGCCATTCCTCCCCGTCATTGTAAGCGGCCATCAGTGCTTCCACTCCGAACGGATTCACATCACAAACTTCGTTGATATTGATGGCTTTGTTTATTTTCATACACATATATTCATCTGCCGAGATAATATTGGCGATCTGTAGTCCTGCCAGATTGAACGCCTTGCTTGGAGATGTACATGTGACGGAATGCATCAGGAATTCTTTCGAAATAGAAGCGAAAGGAGTATAGGTATGTCCCGGATAAACCAGCTCACAATGAATCTCATCCGCTATAACAATCACATCGTTGCGGAGACAGATCTCACCGATACGTGTCAGTTCCTGCCGGGTCCAGACTTTGCCTACCGGATTATGGGGGTTGCAAAGAAGTAACAGCTTTACTTTCGGATCAGAAGCTTTTTGCTCCAATCCAGCGAAATCAATCCGGTACGTTTCGTTTATATAAAGAAGGGGATTCTCCATTACTTCGCAACCGTTATTGCGGATGGAAGAAAAGAAACAATTATAAACCGGCGTCTGCACCAGGATACAGTCTCCCGGAACGGTGAGTGCTTTGATAACGGCTGACAATGCCGGTACGACGCCCGAAGTATAAATAATCCAGTCTTTTTCAATCTGCCAGCCGTGCCGCCGGGCAAACCAATCCGTTATTGCCTCATAATAAGCCGGAGGCACTTTTGTGTAACCGAAGATACCGTGTTCCACCCGTTTGCGCAGAGCCTCCACCACAGCGGGAGCCGTACGGAAATCCATATCGGCAACCCACATCGGCAGAACATCATCGTCGTGTGCCGTATCCCATTTGTAGGAGTTGGTAGCACGCCGGGGAGTTATTTTATCGAAAACATATTTCATGCGCTGAAGCAAGTTCTGTTGTCCCATAATTTCAGTTCGCAGTCGGCAGGAGCTTTTATATTTCTATCGATAATGATCTCGCCGTAACTCTCTGCCAGAATAATACCGGCACGCGGATTCTTCACGCTATGAACAGGACTGTTGATAGTGGCATCCACACTGCTATATTCAAAACACAGGTCGGCATCATCACCCATTATGCAATCCTCCATAATGAGATTATGGGCATAACAGAGCGGTTGCGTACCTGAAATCTTACAGTTCACCAGCCGAAGATTGCGTGAATGCCAGCCTAGATACTCTCCATTCAGTTCAGAATCGTATACCGTTACATTTTCCGTGTTCCAGAATGCATCTTTCGAGTTGATAACAGCGTTGCGGATTTCCACATTTTTGCAGTACTGGAAAGAATAATTCCCATTCTGACTATAGTTCTCGATACGGATATCCTCACTGTGCATGAATAGATAATCGGCCTTGTCTATCTGTACATTTTTCAGTGCCACGTTGCGGCAATGCCATAGGGTTTCTAGGGCATTGGGAAGTTGTACATTTTCCAACCTGATTCCGTCCATTTCACGGAACATCTTCGGGGCCTCTACTACCGTATCCGTCATTTGGAGATTTTGGGAATACCATAGGGCAGCCCGTGCTCCCTCCGTAAAAAGACAATTCTTTACAATAAAGCCATTGGTATGCCAGAAAGGATATTTACCTTCAAACCGGCAGTTCACGGCAATGATATTACTGCATTCTTTCAGTGCGGACTCGCCTGTATGAATGGTTACATTTTCCAGTTGCAAGTCGTGTGCAGCGAATAGAGGACGTTCGCCTCCGAATTCTTTGTTTTTAATTATTTCCATGATATTTAATTGTTTCGTTATTCATTTTATAATTCCAGTCTCATTTTAGAGGGATTATCTAACTATGTTGTTTCTACATTGCAAAATTACGGGAAGAAAAAGACTTCCTTTGTAGATAAATTACAGACATCATTACCTCAATTACTGATTATCTCTTTATTATAGCCATAACTGTTGCATTCATTTAATCTGGGTAAGAAAAAGTATGTGCACCCGAAGATACCATCTCTATCTTATTTCCCATGATAACATCGGCAGAGCAATCAGACGGAACGAATACAGATTACAACAAGGACAGACACTCGAAAATCTGTAATTTAGCTAAAAGAGGGTTGTGTCCCTACGGTATCTCCACCCTTTTACGTATCTTTGTTTAGGAAAAGGAGGTTATACGGAACGTAAAATCATACATATAGATATGGATGCATTCTATGCATCGGTCGAACAGCGGGATAATCCGGAGCTGCGGGGAAAAGCGCTGGCGGTCGGTTATTCGGAAGAGCGTGGTGTGGTTGCCGCGGCCAGTTATGAGGCACGTAAATATGGCGTCCGTTCCGCCATGTCGTCACAAAAAGCCAAGCGCTTATGCCCTCACCTGATTTTTGTGCCGGGCAGAATGAGCGTATATAAAGAAGTATCTTCACAAATCCACGAGATTTTCCATGAGTATACGGATATCATCGAACCGCTTTCGCTGGATGAAGCCTTCCTCGATGTGACGGAAAATAAAAAGCAAATCCCCCTGCTGTCGACATTGCCAAAGAAATCAAGCAACGGATAAGGCAAGAACTGCATCTGGTCGCCTCTGCCGGCATTTCCTACAATAAATTCCTGGCTAAAATCGCCTCCGATTACCGTAAGCCGGACGGCCTTTGCACCATCCATCCGGCCCAGGCACTCGACTTTATCGCCCGACTACCCATTGAGTCATTCTGGGGCGTGGGCCCGGTCACTGCCAAGAAGATGCACACATTAGGCATTCATAACGGTGCCGAATTACGGGACTGTTCGCTGGAAATGCTGAGCCGCCAGTTCGGTAAAGCAGGCTGTCTGTATTACGAATGTGCCCGAGGAATAGACCTTCGCCCGGTCGAAGCAGTCCGTATCCGTAAATCCGTCGGGTGTGAACATACATTGGAAAAGGATATTTCCCGTACCTCTTCCGTCATCATCGAGCTTTATCATGCTGCCACCGAATTAATCGGCCGCCTGCAACGGACAGGCTTCAAAGGGAACACCCTGACATTAAAGATTAAATTCCACGATTTCACCCTGAAAACAAAAAGTATCACGCAGCCCCGTGAACTCACCACCCTGAATGATATTCTTCCCCTGGCCAAACAACTGCTCAGGGAAGTGGATTACGCAACCAACCCCATCCGGTTAATCGGCCTTTCCGTTTCAAATCCATTGGAAGAGCGTGAGGAAACAGAAAGAAAAGAACGGTGGGAACAGTTAAGTTTGGAGTTCAGCGATTGGAATACAAATACCAGAATAAAAAAAGCTCCTTATATTCAAGGATAGTATCTATTTTTCAATTATCTTCGTTCGATCTTTATAAAAAACAATAATTATGGCTAACAGCAAAAAAAAGAAACCGAAAGTGGCTCAATTGTCTCCTATTAAATACATTCAAGAGAAAGGTCGAAAACTTCCTGTTTATGAATGTTTCATTAATAATAATTGGGAACTTTACGGAGTGACTTATGTTATTATAACCCGCCAGCACAAATCCGGTAATTACACACTGGGATATTATTTGGTAGATACCTTTTGCCGAGGAGTAAAAGATACCACATTCCGTTTCAATATAGACGAATTTGAATATGAGGAATTCAAACAAATCATATTCGATAATAGCGATCCGCTCCTGGTCAGTTACAAAGAAGCACATAACATTATTTTCGGAGCAATATCTTATGCCGAAGATTGCGGTTTCAAACCATGCCCCCAGTTCAATCTCACCCAATATTTACTGGAAGAAGACACAGAAGAAATTCCATTAATAGAATATGAATTCGGAAAAGACGGACAGCCCTGCCTGGTAGTCGATAGTCAGCTGGAAGCTAGCTATTATTTACCTACATTGAAGAATAACGTCGGTGAAAATTATGATTGCATCATTTTAGACGAAGAGATAGAAGAAGAAAATATAGATGATTTAGAAAATATATCGGATATCTTGGATAACATGAGCGAAGAAGAGCTTAATCAATTATCGATACGTCTCAAACAATTTCAAGCCGACCAGAAAAAATACCTGAGTTCTCCTAAAACCATCTATGCCTATCAACACCCAGAATATCCGGCAGAGTTAAAACTAAACTATCCCGAAGAACTGCAAGACTTGTTCAAAGGCAAGTATAACTACAACCTACCGGAAGATTGCATTGAGCGGATTAGTTCCATTCCACAGAAAAATTTAGCAGCCGACCTTAAGCACATTATCCGATATGAAATAGGACGGACGTATCTACTGGCGGAAAAAGATGATTGGGATGAAGATGATGTTATAGCAACCTTAAGTCACGTGCTGTTATTCATTGCCGGCCTGAGACTGGAAGAATGCCTGGAAGAGATTCTCGAAATTCTTCGTCAGTCTTCTGACTTCATGGACTATCATTTCGGATATATAGCAGAAAATCTTCTTATTCCTGCTCTTTATGAAGCCGGACACAACCAACTGCAAAGATTGTCTGACTTTATGAAGGAACCCGGATTAGACTCATTCAACAAATCCTGCGTCTATTATATGATACAGAATATCGCTCATAATGAACCCGAGCGGCGCGAAGAAATTATCGATTGGTTCCGGACAGAACTGAATTACCGAATTGCTAACAACAAAGATTTATCTACGTTTGACTCGGACCTCGGAGCAGGCCTTTGCAATGCTCTGATTGATCTGAAGGCAGAAGAACTTCTGCCGGAAATAAAACAGTTGTACGAAGTTTGCGACATCAATATCCTTGTCAACGGCGATTATGAAGAAACAAAAAAATATATCTTATCCGACGACGAGCTTTCTTCTTCCTACACAATAGATAGAAAGAATATATATGACACTTATAAAAACTACAAAAGTTACTTCAACTGATTTATATGCATAACAAAACCCTCTCCATATCCGGGCAAACCGATGACGAGTTACTTATTCTTTTGCAAAAAGGAAATGAGAGGGCTTTTACTGCTATTTATGAACGCTACCACAAACTGCTCTATGTGTTGGCATACAAATATTTAAAAGACAATGACACCGCAAAAGACGCTGTCCAGCAGATATTCCTGAAACTCTGGGAATCGCGTTCCCTGTTCAGCATCCATATCAACCTGAGAAACTACCTGTACACCATGTTGAAAAACCATCTCCTGAACGAGATACGCAACAACTACACCGCTCTGGAGAAGAATTACGAACTGGCACAGGAAACAATCGAATATGAAAACGAAATATTATCGAAACTGGAAGAGAAGGAAATGACCGAGCAACTGTACCGGGCCATCGACGGCCTGCCGGAACAAAAGAAAGCAGTCTGCTTGTACAAACTGAAAGACAGTTTATCCAACCAGGAAATCGCAGAAAAAATGCAGATATCCATACCGACTGTCAAAACCCATTACTCGCAGGCTATCAAGCTACTCCGTGAACATTTCGATAAGTTACTAATCCTATTGCTCTCCTCTCTTTTCTCCTGAAAAGAAAAAAGAGTAACAAACACTCATACTATCCGCCCAGTTATGTGTCAATTAAGAAAACAGGAATAAAATGAAAGCACCAGATAAACATATCATCGACAGGACCCTCAACAACACGGCCACCCCGGAGGAAGCCCGCCAGATAATTCGCTGGTTCTCCACTCCCGAGGGCACAAAATATCTGTCCTCCTTGATGGATGAGGACGCAGAAAAGATACAGCCGGGCAGCGAAGAACTGTATGCAGAACGCAGCATCCCTTCCGATGAGATGTATCAGTATATCATGAAGAGAATCCACCTCCGGAAAAGAAAACAGATGCTTTTCCGGGCAGCCGCCATTCTCATTCCATTACTATTATTCCTCGGTCAATTCTGGTATATAGATAAACGTATCGACCTGTTTGCCGATTCCGGCTACGAAGAGATATATGTCCCCAAAGGTGAACGTATGCAACTGATTTTCCAGGATGGTTCCAAGGCCATGCTCAATGCCGAGACACGCATCAAATACCCGCGGAAGTTCGGTTTCAACGAGCGTAAAGTCGAATTGGAAGGAGAAGCCTTCTTCGAAGTATCTCCCAACAAAGACCGCCCGTTCATTGTCGACTTGAAAGAAGTCAATGTAAAAGTACTGGGTACAACATTCGACGTAAAAGCATACGCAACCGATCCGGATATCTTCGTTTCGCTGGAAACCGGAAAAGTAGCCTTGGCCAATAATGCCCGCCCGCTTGCTCATTTACAACCGGGGGAGAAAGCCACCTATAACCGCAAAACCGGTGTCTGCAAAATATCCCGGCCTGAAGACATCGGGCATAACTCTGCCTGGAAAAAAAATCAGATCGTATTCAATAATACGCCTTTATCCGAAGTCATCACGACCTTGTCCCGCTGGTACAACGTAGAGTTCGAAATGCAGGATTCCTCGCTGCTCTATTATAACTATACACTAACGTCCACAGATCAGAAACTGGAACAGATACTGAAAGATCTTGAGAAAATAACACCCGTACAATTCTCTGAAAAAGAGGGCGTTATAAAGATAAGAAGAAAAAAATAAATAATTTTACATATCCCACTCATACTTTTTTGTCCCTTGTGTGTCTACTATATAAAGACAAACAGGGTTAAGTCGCCACGTAAAGAATCGAGAAACTATCATATTGTTTAACCTATAAAATAAAGACAAACATGAACGACACGACATAACAAACTAAAAAAATAACCGGAAATGTCCCCACATCCCCGGTTATTCGACGTACCGAAATTCAAATTAATTTCTAATACATAAATTCATTTCAAAAATATGAAAAAAATAATCTGTGCCTTATCCTCAGGCACCTTTTAATATTAATTGAGAAAATCCCGAATGCAATGAAACTGACATTCTTATTTCTTGTCATCTCTTTGTTAACTTTTACAGCGGAGGCTTCCGCCCAAAGGGTATCCATCTCCCTCAATAACGTAAAAGTAGAAAAGATTCTGTCAACTATTACCAAGCAGACAGGATTAAGCGTAGCATACAGCAAACAGATCGTCAACCTGGACAGAAGAATGAGTATTCAGGTGGAAGATGCCGATGTAGCCCAGGTATTGGAAAAACTCGTTGCCAATACCAATTTGAGTTATGAAATTAAAAACAATAAAATATACTTGTTTGAAAAGTCCCCCACTACAATACCCATTGTTGCACAACAAAAAAAGCACATAACCGGAATCGTTGTTGATCAAAACGGAGATCCGATAATCGGCGCAAATGTGGTAGAGAAAGGATCCAGTAACGGGACTATTACCGATATTGATGGAAATTTCTCGCTTCAGATATCTGAAAAATCAATACTGACAGTTTCTTATATAGGATATGAAACTAAAGATGTGAAAGTGGGAAATCAATCCAAACTACAAATCGCCCTTTCTGAAGATACACAATTTATAGATGAAGTCGTAGTCGTCGGTTTCGGAACTCAAAAGAAAGTGAACCTGACCGGAGCTGTCAGTGTCATTAACTCCGAAGCTTTAGAGGCCCGTCCAGTAACAACAGCCACTCAAGCATTACAAGGCGTTTTACCTGGATTAAACATTGGCATGAATAACGGAGGTGGAGAATTAAACAATTCTCTAGAAATTAATATTCGTGGAGCCGGAACAATCGGAGATGGATCCAAATCCAGTCCATTAGTATTAATTGATGGAATGGACGGAGATATCAATATGTTAAACCCTCAGGATATTGAATCTGTCAGTGTTCTAAAAGATGCCGCTGCTGCTTCTATTTATGGTTCCCGTGCATCATTTGGTGTGATTTTAATTACTACCAAAAAAGGGAAAGAGGGAAAAACCAATATTTCATATAATAATAGTTTCCGCTGGTCTTCTCCAATGCGTATGCCTGAAATGATGGATTCCTATACGTTCGCTAATTATTGGAACACGGCATCAACGAATGCTCATCAAGGTGTTGTATTTGATGAAGAAACAATGGGACGTATCATCGCATTCCAAAAAGGAGAAATCACAACCCAAGGCGTGTCCGATCCTAATAATCCCAATCGTTATCAAATGTACGAAAAAGGTAACAATAATATAGACTGGCTGAAAGAACACTTCAAAAGTGGAGCTTTTGCACAAGAACACAACCTGTCTGTCAATGGAGGTAGTCAAAAAATTCAATTCTATTTATCTGCCAACTATCTGGGACAAGAAGGACTGCTCCGATATGGAGGTGATGACTATAAAAGATATTCATTTACTTCTAAAATAAACGCTCAACTCGCAGACTGGGCTTCAGTGAATGTTTCCACCAAATTTTTAAGAGGAGATCAAAGCCAACCAACCTATTTGACGGAAAACACAAGACTATTTTTCAATGAATTATCAAGAAAATGGCCTGTAACTCCACGCAATTATGAACATGGAGGATACACATCAACTTCACGTATTATTCCTTTAGAAGACGGTGGACGCTACAAAAGCCAAAATGATTATTTATATCAACAACTTCAATTAGTTTTGGAACCTATAAAAAACTGGAAATTATTCGGAGAAGTTAACTATAGAGTACACAATAAAAATGAACATACAGAAATATTGGAAACTTCTGAATTAGGAATAGATGGTATCAATTCACAAATTGAAGGGGTAGCCGGCTATGCAAAAGGCCTAACCCGTATTACCGAAAATTACTATAAAGAGAATTTTCTAAACACAAATCTGTACACTGAATATTCTCACACTTTTGCTTCCGGTCATAATTTAAAAGCATTGGTTGGTTTCAATGCTGAATTAAGTAAAGATCGTGACTTAAAAGCTTACAAAGAAGGCCTGATCACTCCTTCTTTACCAACGATTGACACTGCTACCGGACTGGAAAAGATACAAAGCGGAGGATATGACCAGTGGGCAACAGCAGGTTTCTTCGGGCGCTTGAATTATAACTACAATGATCGGTATATGGCAGAACTCAATCTACGATACGATGGGACCTCACGCTTCTTGGAGGCAAAACGGTGGAACTGGTTTCCTTCTGTTTCCGCAGGCTGGAATATTGCACGAGAAGCATTTATGGAATCCACAAACTCGTGGCTCGGTAGTTTAAAATTAAGAGTATCTTACGGACAATTAGGAAACCAAAACACGGAATCACTATATCCTTTCTACTCATTAATGAATATTACAGCTGGTGGTGGAAATTGGCTATTAAATGGAGCTAAGCCTGACAAAGTATTGCCAGCAGCACTAATTAGCAAGTATTTAACATGGGAAAAAGTTGAAACATGGAATGTCGGACTTGACTTTGGATTATTTAATAACCGATTGATCGGTTCTATCGAAGGATTCTCCAGATATACAAAAGACATGGTTGGTCCAGCTCCTGAATTACCGGTTATTTTGGGTACAGATGTTCCTAAAATGAATAATGCAGACTTACAAACCACAGGTTGGGAATTGGATTTAAGCTGGCGCGACCGATTGAAAAACGGATTATCTTACGGCATTCATTTCACTGTTGCAGATGCACGCATGAAGGTCAAACGCTATCCGAATGAGAATAACAAAGTCGATGTAAAAAATGAGGACAAAATATATTACGAAGGTCAATACATCGGAGATATATGGGGATATACTACCATCGGCATAGCAAAAACAGACGAAGAGATGAACAATCATTTGGCAAAAGTAGATCAAAGTACCATTGGCAATGAATGGGCTGCAGGTGATATCATGTATGCCGACCTGGACGGTGATGGTGAAATTAACGGAGGACAAGGCATGTTAGGAAAGATGGGGGATAAACGTATCATTGGAAATAAAACTCCCCGTTACAATTTCGGATTAACATTAGATGCTTCCTGGCAAGGATTCGATATCTCTGCTTTTTTTCAGGGAACAATGAAAAGAGATCTGTGGTTAGGCGATAATCAGTTCTGGGGTGCCAGCACTATGTGGCAAGGCATCGGTCTAAAAGCTCATGAAGATTATTTCCGATTGGCAAATGATCCAATGGGAGAAAATCTGAACTCTTATTATCCGCGTCCTATTTTTGATTCAGAAAAGAACAGACAGGTTCAGACCCGTTATCTGCAAAGTGGAGCTTATATCCGATTAAAGAATTTACAGTTTGGATATACGTTACCGACAAAATTTATGCAAAAAATAGCTATCCAGAAATTGTGGGTATTCATCTCTGGAGAAAATCTCTGGACAGGGACGAAAATGAGCAAAGCTTTTGATCCGGAAGCTTTTGCCGGAGAAAGAGGAGAAGGACGCGTATATCCTTTACAAACAACTATATCTTTAGGTTTAAGTGTTAATTTCTAATTAAATATATCATGAAACTTTATAGTACGATAATATCATCAATTCTGACACTTGGGATTTTTACAGGGTGTAATGACTTTTTGGACAGACCCCCATTATCTTCCGTATCACCGGACAAGTACTTTCATTCAGAATCAGACCTGGCCAACTTCTCTATCACACTTTATAGCGAATTTAAGACTCCGGAAAATTGGACTATGACAACCGGCGAGGATAACAATACAGATAACCAGGCTGAAGTCTCTCCCAATAATCGTTTTTCTCCGGGAGAATGGCGAGTTGCTCAAAATAAGGAGAACTGGGATTTTTCAACAATTTATAAATGTAACAATTTTCTTGATAACGTTTTAGCCAACTATCAAGCCGGTTCTATCAAAGGGGATGAAAATAATATCCGCCACTATATCGGGGAGGTTTATTTAATACGCGCACATAATTACTTTGCGCGTTTAAAAGAGTATGGAGATTTCCCTATAGTCCGCAATGTTCTGCCTGATGATATGAATACGTTGACTGAGGCATCAAAACGCATGCCGAGAAATGAGGTTGCCCGATTTATTATATCAGATCTGGACTCGGCTGCAATGTTTTTAAGCGAAGTATCCCCCAACCAAAAAGTAAGATTATCTAAGAATGTAGCTTACTTATTAAAATCCAGAGTCGCATTGTATGAAGGATCGTGGCTGAAATCGTTCAAAGGCACTTCTTTCGTACCTAAAGGCGAAGGTTGGCCAGGCTCAACCATGTACCCGGATTATCAATATCCATCCGGAGATATCGACAGCGAAATAAACTACTTTTTGGATATTGCTATAGCAAGCGCAAAAGAGGTTGCAGAAAAAGTAGGATTAACCAGTAACAGCTATAACAAAACAGAATTAAACCAGGCTATTTCTAATCCTTATTACAGAATGTTTTGCGATAAAAACCTGGAATCTTATGAGGAAGTTCTCTTTTGGAGAAGTTACGACCAATCTTTAGTAAGCCACGTCACTACACGTTACCTCTATTATGGCAGTTGTAACTCGGGATATACAAGAGGCTTTATCCAGTCCTTTTTAATGGAAAACGGACTTCCCATTTATGCAGAAAACTCAGGTTATAAGGGAGATACAGACTTTACCAGTTTTCGGGAAGACAGGGACTGGCGTTTAGGCCTGTTCACAAAAACTAAAGGAGATTTTTTGTATCCACCAACAACAACGTTTGAATATCCTAAAATATTAGCTATCAACGCAGAAAGAGACGTAACAGGATATAGTATCCGTAAGTACTGCACACATGATGAGTTCTTTACAGGAGCGAATGTAGATACAGGTTTCCCTATTTTCAGATCTGTTGAAGCCTATTTGAATTATATTGAAGCCTTTTATCTGCGTTACGGGTCTTTAGATGCCCTTGCCGACAAATACTGGAAAGCAATTCGTACACGTGCCGGTATAGATCCCGATTATCAAAAGACAATTGCTGCAACAGAGATGAGTAAAGAGGCTCCAAACGACTGGGGAGCATATACTGGAGGACAACTAGTCGATCCTACATTATATAATATTCGCCGCGAACGTCGTTGCGAATTTATAGCAGAAGGTTTACGTTACGATGATTTACGTCGTTGGCGTTCCATGGATCAAATGATTACAACCCCCTACATCATAGAAGGCTTCAACTTATGGACAGAAAACTATAAAACATATGTCGATAATAGCGGTACATCTTTATTAATCACCTCGGACAATAATGCAGGAACTCCTAATGTTTCCCCAAAATCAGTAAGCAACTATCTGCGTCCTTATCAAATTGTAAAAGAGAACAATCGTTTTTACGATGGTTACAAATGGCATGCGGCCACTATTTATCGCCTATTCCAATGGACAATTTCATTATTACTTCCAACGGTACGGGAGATGTAGAGCAATCTACCATCTATCAAAATCCCGGTTGGTCGAAAATTGCACAACAAGGTCCTAATGATGTAATCGGATTCTAATCTCTATATTTGTAATGTGAATCAGTATTTGATATTGATTCACATTACAAATACTAAAAAATCAAATTAATAAAGAATTATGAGCAAAATACTACTTATCTGTATTGGTATATTATACACTGTATTATCTAAAGGAGAAAATATAAACAAAGAGATTCGTATTATCGACGATTCTCTACAGATACAGATGACTTCGCCACAAAATAAAATTATCCATATCCAAGTAACTCCTGTTGGCACAGAGGTAAAAGAATCATTAATCGTACCTAAAAAAACAGACATATCTTCTTCGCATTGCAGAATCTTAGAAAAAGAGAATTCCATATCCATACAAACTCAATATATAACAGCTACCTACTCTTACAAAGATAAAAACATTTATTTTACAGATACCCAAAATGAAACTGTGCTCCTTCAGGAGCAGGCACGTTCTTTCGAACAAAAGAATATAGCCGGTGAAACGGTATGGCAAGTGAAACAAACATTCAGGTTGCAGGCAGATGAAGCCTTATATGGCTTAGGTCAATACCAGGAAGGTATCATGAACTACCGGGGAAAGAAAGCCAAACTGGTACAGGCCAACATGGAGATTGTTAACCCGTTTCTGCTGTCCACACAGCCATACGGCATTTTATGGGATAATTATTCCAAAACATTATTTGAAGATAATGAAAAGGGAGCCTCTTTCTGGTCGGAAGTGGCCGATGGCATCGACTACTATTTTATCTACGGTAACGACATGCATGAGGTAGTTGCCGGCTATCATCAACTGACGGGAAAAGTTCCAATGTTCCCTAAATCCGCTTTCGGATACTGGCAGTCCAAAGAACGCTACAAATCGTTCGATGAGTTAACTGATGTCGTAAAAGAATACCGTAAACGGCAGATACCGCTCGATAATATAGTACAAGACTGGGAATACTGGGGTGACCGCGAACATTGGAACAGCCTGAAATTTGATACAACCCACTTCAACCATCCCACCGAAATGATCCGCCAGCTGCATGACCGGTACAATGTGAGCCTGATGCTTTCCGTATGGCCGGGATTCGGGAAAAAGACTGATATATACAAAGATCTGGAAAAGATCGGGGCATTGTTCAATGAACCGACCTGGGCGGACTATAAAGTCATGGATATATACAATCCGCAAGCCCGGCAACTTTTCTGGGATCATCTTTATAAAGGATTGTATCGCACAGGCGTCGACTCCTGGTGGATGGATGCGACCGAACCTTCTTTCCGCGAAGGTTTCACACAAGACAAACAGGAAGAGAAAACGAAATCGGCCGGTCAGACCCACATCGGTTCATTCGACCGCTATCTGAATGTTTACTCCCTCTTCTTATCGAAAGTCATGTACGAAAACCTGCGTAAACAAAATGATAAGCGCGTTACCATATTAACCCGTTCCGCATTTGCCGGGCAACAGCAATATGCAACTGCCGTCTGGTCCGGAGACATCACCGCTTCATGGGAAGTATTCCGGAAACAGCTTCCGGCCGGATTAAACCTGTGTATGAGCGGAATACCTTACTGGACTACCGACATCGGCGGCTTTTTCGTTACGACAAGAGGCAGCCAGTTCACCAAAGGTCTTGCCGATCCTTCTTATAAAGAACTCTATCTAAGATGGTTCCAGCAGGGAGTATTCTCTCCTATTTTCCGTGCCCATGGCAGTAACGTACCCCGTGAAGTATGGCAATTCGGTGAACCGGGCGATCCTTTTTATGAAGGATTATTAAAGATGATCAACCTGAGATACAGCCTGCTCTCTTACATCTATTCATCAGCTTGGCAGGTAACGGCAGATTCCAGATTGATGATGCGAGGGCTGGTCATGGACTTCCCCAATGATCAGAAAGTACACAATATGGCAGATGCTATATGTTCGGCCCTTCATTACTGGTCAAACCCATAACGAAACCGATGTACTACACGCCAGAGGGAATCATCAGCAATCCTGACGCCGAAGAATCTGTTTATTTACCCGGCCACGCAGGAAAATACTGGTTCGACTTCTATAATCAGCAAGTCTATAAAGGAGGGCAAACTATTTCATATCAAACTCCATTGGATATCATCCCCGTATTTGTAAAGTCCGGCTCCATCCTTCCGATAAACAAAGTAGTTCAATATGTCGGCGAACAAAAAGAGGAAGAACTGGAAATAAGGATTTACGGTGGAGCAGATGCCGATTTTGAACTTTACGAAGATGACAACAAGACATATGCTTATGAAAACGGCATTTATTCTCTGATCCGGTTCCGCTGGGATGATCAAAAGATGCAACTGAGTATTTACGATAAAAAAGGCACCTTTCTCGAATATCCTCAAAGAAATTTCCGAGTGAAACTTTATATACCGGAAAAAAACGGCTCTAATTATTCTACCCGGGAAAAGCTTATCCGATATGAAAATAAAAGCATAACGGTAGAAATGACAAAATAATACCCGAAAACTCGTTTAAAACGAACTCCATCCCGTTTAAAACGAACCTTACCCCCGTTTAAAACGAAAAAAAACTCGTTTTAAACGAAATTGGGGCTCGTTTTAAAGAGTTTTGGCATTCTACTTATGGTAATAAATAACAAATTCCTATAATTACTCTTCAATCCGCCATGTTATTTCTTTTATTAACAAATCATTCTTAATGTTCTGCATAATTCAAATTACAGCAGTTTTTTTACCTTTGCTAAGAGATATTGATTATGGGAAGAAATTTTGTAATCTTCGATTTTTATTTATCTTTACCCTATCAATCATTCGATATGGAGAACATTTCAGAGATAAAGGAATTTAACAAACTGTTTTCGAACTATCAGGGAATTTTCATCCGTTTTGCTAACACTTATATTCAGGATGAAGATACTGCCGAAGATATAGTGGTCGACAGTCTGGTATATTATTGGGAAAACCGACATTCTCTCACCTCCAATTCGAATATCCCGGCTTATATCATGGAAGTCGTCAAGCATAAAAGCCTCAACTATCTACGTAACCAACGAATCCGGGAAGATATCGAACAAAATCTCTGGACCCACATGGACAGAGTCAGGAGACTAAAAATCACGACACTGGAAGCCTGCGATCCGGAAGAGTTATTCAGTTCGGAAGCACAACGCCTGATAGACGAGACATTGGAAAGCCTCCCCGAAAAGACACGTACTATCTTTATTATGAGCCGGTATGAAAATAAAACTCATAAAGAGATTGCCGAACATCTCGATTTATCGACTAAAAGCATTGAATTCCATATAACCAAAGCCCTCGGCGTATTAAGAAAAAGATTAAAAGATTATCTCCCGTTCTTTCTTATCTTCCTGAATTAATTAGTAACGATTTTGTTTTTATTGAAAAAAGTAAGTTTTTCCATTAGGGATACATTTTAGTTATGTGCTTACTATATATGGAAAGAAAAATACTATATCGTTTTTTCGAAGGAAAAGCATCTCTTGAAGAAGAAAAAGAGGTTTGCGACTGGACGGAAGCATCTGAAGAAAACATGCAGGAATACATAAAGGAACGTAAATACTTTGACCTTCTACTTATTCAGAACAAGAGAAACAGTACGCTGCATTCTTCTTCCGGAAAAGTGTTCCAACTGAACAGTCTAATCAAATATGCAGCAGTTGTTGCCCTGTTCATCATGTGTGGCTTACAAGCCTACCGGATAACAAAAACGGAGACAGACCAGGAAATGAACACGATCACAGTGCCAACGGGACAAAGAGTTAATCTTTTATTGTCGGACGGAACAAATGTATGGCTCAATTCCGGAACTAAAATGAGATATCCGGCCTCCTTTACAAAAGGGAAAAGCAAGCGAAAAGTGACATTGGATGGGGAAGGTTATTTTGAAGTTACCAAAGATGCCAAACGCCCGTTCGTTGTTCAAACCGGTAAATATGATATAGAAGTATTAGGTACTAAATTTAATGTGAATGCCTACAATAAAACCTCCTTTTTTTCTGCCGCATTAATGGAAGGTTCCATACAAATTTCAGATAAAACCGAACCATCCAATAAAATAGTGTTGCATCCACTGCAAAAAGCAGATTATATAAATGGTCAACTGAATGTTGTACAGATACAAAACTATGATATTTATCGCTGGAAAGAAGGTCTGCTCTGTTTTGAGAATATCACGTTCAACGATTTGATGAAAGAGTTCGAAAAGACCTACGATATACAGATCATCAATAAAAACAAAAAACTGGAGAGTTATATTTGTAGTGGGAAATTCCGTATTTCGGATGGGTTAGACTTTATACTACATGTCCTCCAACGAGATGTCAGATTTAGTTTTACCAGGAATGAAAACAATACGATCATCTATATAAAATAACATGTCGAACCTTTAAATCATATCGCCTATGAAATAGCACATAAAGAAAAAGCGATAAATGCGGGAACATCTATCGCTTCACGACTAACACAATTATCAACAACTGTATTAATCTCTAATAATTACAAAGTTATGAATAAAGTATCTTTGTCGGGACCTTATTATCAAAAAAAATCACGACATAAACATTTTTTCAGAATCATGAGAATAACCTCATTCCTTTTGTTTGTACTGATATTTTCATTACATGCAATCAATTTGAACTCGCAGAATACGAGGGTGACCGTCCGGGCCAGCAATACTTCTTTAAAAGAAGTATTGAATACTATCGAAAAACAAACGGATTATCTATTTGTATATAATATTAATGTAGATACGAGTCAGAAAGTGGCTTTAAACACGATCAATCAGCCGGTAAAGCAAGTATTGGATAATCTGTTTAAAAATATAGGATTAAACTACGTACAGGAAGGTTCCTATATTATCGTATCCAAATCAGAGGCAGAACAACAGAAAAAATTTGTAACCGGAACAGTCATCGATATGAACGGAGAACCGGTCATTGGAGCTAACATCGTGGAAAAAGGGACAACAAACGGTATAATCACAGACGTAAACGGGGAGTTTTCCCTACAGGTCTCTCCTGAAGCTGTGCTACAAATATCGTATATCGGATACAACACACGTGAAGTTGCCGTTAATAATCAATCTTCAATCACTATAAAACTAACGGAAGACACCCAGGCGATCGAAGAAGTCGTTGTCGTCGGTTACGGAGTTCAAAAAAGAGAAAACCTGACAGGAGCTGTCTCTGCCATTATGGGAGACGACCTGATGAAAAGACCTGTCGGACAAACATCCGTAGCTTTGCAGGGAATTGCCCCCGGAGTAACTATTACACAACAATCCGGACAACCGGGACAAGATGCCGGAACAATCCGGATCAGGGGAATAGGAACCCTTAATGACTCCAACCCTTTGGTTTTAGTAGACGGAACCGCAATGGACCTCAATAGCGTCGATCCCAATATCATTGAATCCGTTTCTGTTCTAAAAGACGCAGCCTCATCCTCTATCTATGGTTCACGTGCTGCCAATGGAGTGATCCTGATCACTACCAAAAGAGCTAAAAATAAAGAATTCTCCGTTTCATATAACGGATATGCCGGATGGCAAACACCAACCGACCTGCCGGATAAGGTGAATGCGATAGATCATATGGTCATGCTGAACGAAGCATACAGGAATGTCGGAAGAAGCCCGTTGTACACAGACCAGTATATTCAGGAATACAGAGAAAAAGGTCCTTCCGACCGTGATCATTATCCGGATGTAGACTGGCAGAAAGCTGTCTATAATCAATATGCATTCCAGCAAAACCATTTTTTCACACTTAACGGAGGTACAGAGAAGATGAAACTTCTTGCTGCAATCGGTTACTATGATCAGCAAGGCATAACTCCTAACACTGATTATAACAGATTCACGGTGAGATTAAATTCTGATATGCAGTTTACCCAACGTTTTTCTGCCAAATTAGACATGTATTTAAAATATAATACACAGAAAACTCCAGGCAGAGGTATATATGACGTTATTTACTGGATAAACCGAACTCCCTCCATTTATCCTGATGTCTTATCAAACGGAAAATATGCAGTCGGCTGGGATGGAGATAATGTACTGGCGTTTGCCAAAGACGGCGGATTTGCTAAAACCAAAACGCCTTCAGCTTCCATTAATATGGCTTTAAGTTATCAGTTTACAGATTTTCTGAAAGCAGATGTCAGTTATACGCCTATTTATAACAATAATATCACCAGCACTTACAATAAAAGTGTAAATACGTATTACGCCGATGGAGAACTAGCATACAGTAAACCCAGCAAAAGTGCACTATACGAGCACCGGAGTTGGGGATTATCGCATGACTTCAAAGCATTACTGAACTTCGACAAAGCATTCGGGCAACATAACCTGAAAGCATTGGCTGGTTTCCAATGGGAAAGTGGAACTGATGATTATATCGATGCTTCCCGCGATACTTTCATATTTCCTCAATATCCAAAATTGAATGCGGGAGGCAGTGACAATCAAAAAGCATCCGGTTCCGGATCTGAATATGCGCTGGCTTCTTTCTTCGGACGTATAAATTACGATTACCAGGGGAAATATTTATTTGAAGCAAATGTCCGTTATGATGGTTCCTCCCGTTTTGACCTGGGACATAAATGGGGTGTATTCCCTTCTTTTTCCGGTGGATGGAGAATTTCAGAAGAGAGTTTTTGGGAGCCTATACGTAATATTGTCGACAATGCTAAATTCAGAGTTTCCTGGGGACAACTGGGAAATCAGAATATAGGAAACTATGCTTTTGCCTCTGTCGTCAGCTACAGTTCCTATATTATCGGAGGACAACCTGTTACCAGCGGTGCGATCAACGACATGTCTAATTCTGCCATTTCATGGGAAAAAACGGAAATGCTTGACTTAGGGATTGACCTGCAGTTTTTCTCCAAACTTTCAGCCTCATTCGATTACTACAATAAAAAGACAAGTGATATCTTATGGAAACTCAATGTTCCGCTAATCATTGGCCTGAATCCTACATATCAAAATGCTGCAAAAGTTTCCAACAAAGGATGGGATCTGGAATTGAGATGGAATGACCAGATCAATGATTTCAGATATGGTGCCTCATTCATATTATCCGACGTAAAAAACAAAGTTGTCGACCTGAAAGGCATCAGTATGACTGGATTAACTGTAAACAGGGAAGGACACTCCATCAATTCAATCTATGGACTTGAAGCGATCGGTTACATATCCGAAGAAGACTACAATGCTGACGGTTCCTACAAACATGCCACTCAGTTTGGTGCATTTGCTCCCGGCGATATCAAATATAAAGATCAAAATAACGACGGGATAATAAATAACGAAGATGAAGTAATCATCGGTAATACCGTTCCACGTTTTACCTACGGATTAAATCTGGATGCAAGTTGGAAAGGTTTTGATTTTAGTATGTTTTGGCAAGGAGTTGGAAAAGCTGACGGATATTTAAACAAGCAGGCGACAATGCCATTCTATTGGGGAGCCTCTGCCCTGGAAATGCATAAAGATCATTGGACCGAGGATAATCCCAATGCCCGTTTTCCTCGTTTGGCATTCAATGAAACAAATAATGAACAGAATTCCAGTTTCTGGATGGCCAATGCTGCTTATTTAAGGCTGAAGAATGTAACCTTAGGATATACGCTTCCTAAAACGTTAAGTGAAAAAATAAAGTTCTCCCATGTCCGGCTTTATGTCAGTGGACAGAATCTTTTATCCATTGATAAATTCTGGGATGGATTTGATGCAGAAGCGCCTGTTGGAGACGGAGCTTACTACCCTCAAGTGAAAGTGTTCACGATCGGATTGGATGTAAAATTCTAAATGTAAAATTATTATGAAAAATCTTTTATACATATGCCTGGTAATAACAGGTCTATCTTTTTTCTCATGCGACAGTTCACTTGAAAAATATCCATTGGATAAACCCTCTTCAAGTACATATCCCAGTAATGAAACGGAGTTGGAAATGGCTTTGTGGGGATGCTACGGTTCTTTGTGGTTAAGCACTAACTATGGAATGGTCATGCCTGCTCTTTTAGATATAACAACAGATATAGCCTGGGAAAGAGCAGAAGTATCCATGCAATCAATCGGAAACGGTTCTCATGATGCCAATAACTCATGGTCCGAAGAGCTTTGGAAAAATTATTATATCAGCGTAGCACGATGTAACTATTTACTGGATAACATGGAACGGGCTAAAGCAGAAACAACTCCGGCTGTTTACGAAAGGATAAAAGGAGAGGTCCAATTCTTAAGAGCTTACTTTTATTTGATGCTGACCGAAACATGGGGAGATGTTCCGTTAGTAACAAAAACTCTTACTCTAGCAGAAGCCCAGATCCCCCAAACATCCAAATCTGCAATAGTCGATTTTATACTAAAAGAATTGGATGAAGCTATTCCGGTTCTCCCTGTACATATTGATGCCAATGAATGGGGGCGCATCAGCAAGGGAACCGCTCTTGCTATAAAAGCCAGGACCGCTTTGTATAATAATATGTACAATATTGCAGCCAAAGCGGCTAAGGAAGTTATTGACTCTGGTGAATATCAAATTGATGACAACTTTGAAAATTTATTCAAATCTGCCACCCAATCGAATAGTAAAGAAATGATGTTCTTCATTACTTATAAGGAAGGTTATCGAACCCCCGGAATAGTAAGAGGCTGTACATCAAGAATGGGCGGGGGCTACAGCAGTAAAATACCTGTCCAGGCCACAGTTGACTCATATGAATGCATTGATGGACTCCCTATAGATAAATCCTCTCTTTACGACCCTCAAAAACCATTTGAGAACCGAGATCCGCGTTTGGGATATACAATCGTCTTACCCGGTTCCGAATACATGGGATTTCAATTTGAGACTCACAAAGACAGTGTGGAATGCTGGAATTATAAAACTTCTCCAGCAAGCCGGGTCGCCAATCAGGATGCCTTAAATCCTTATGCAACTTTTTCGGGTTACATCTGGAGAAAATATAATGAAATATCAAAGCCTAGTGAATTAGACAATAGCGAAACGGCATTTATTATCATGCGTTATGCGGATGTTTTGCTCATGTATGCTGAAGCAAAAACCGAATTGGGAGAAATAGATAATTCCGTTTATCAGGCAATTAATGAAGTTCGGCAAAGAAAAAGCGTAAATATGCCTCCCATAACAAATAAAAATCAATCGGAACTACGTTCAATCATTAGAAAAGAACGAAAATGTGAGTTTGCATGGGAAGGATTACGATGGTCTGATATTCGCCGCTGGGGAATTGCGGAAAATGTCATGAATGAAGTTTTATATGGCAGACCTCCAAAAGACTATCTACATTCTGCTCCTAAAATCGATGAAAATGGAACGCCGGATTATAGTACAGTCTCCAATAAAAACGACATGCGCGTAATCGAACTCCGTTCGTTCAACAAAGACAGAGATTATGTACTCCCTATTCCAAGAATAGAAATAGAAACAAATACAGCATTAAAACAGAATCCTAATTACTAATGGGATTTACCGTTTTCCACTAATTCTACAGAGATAGCCCTTGCCTTTCATCTGGGCAAAGGCTACTCTTAAAAATCAATCGTATATGAAAGTAAAAAACTTACTCACAGTAGTCATAATGCTCTTTTTCCTGCCTGTCATATCTGCGTCCGGACAAATATGGGTGGAAGCAGAACAATTTCAGGAAAAAGGAGGATGGATCGTTGATCCTCAATTTATAGATCAAATGGGATCCGCTTATCTTCTGGCTCATGGATTAGGAAAACCGGTCCAGCCAGCCAGAACAATCATACAAATAAAAAAATCCGGAAATTATCATCTATGGGTTCGTACCAAAGACTGGGCTCCCTACCCTACAGGTCCCGGAAAATTCACTATCGCAATCGATAACGACACATTACCAATAGTCTTAGGGCAAGATGGTAATTCCTCATGGCATTGGGTATATGCAGGTGTCTCTATGATCGAACAATCAAAGATTACCCTGTCAATAAACGATTTATCCGGATTTGAAGGCCGGGTAGATGCCATCTATCTGACCCAAAAGAAAAATGACCAGCCACCGGCATCCAAAGATGCTCTAAAGTTGTTCAGACGAAAAATGTTACATTTACCAAAGCAACCCAAAGAAGCCGGAACATACGATCTCGTAATTGCCGGAGGGGGAGTTGCCGGTACATGTGCAGCCATCCAGGCTGCCAGATTAGGACTAAAAGTTGCTCTTATACAAAACGGCCGGTTTTAGGTGGTAATAACAGCTCAGAAGTCCGGCTTCCTATGTCCGGAGACATCTATCATAACCTCTATCCTAAATTAGGACGTATCGTAAGGGAACTGAATACAGGTACTACCAATGAAATAGCCTCTGCAGATCAATATGGAGATAAAAGAAAACTGGACATCGTTAAAAATGAGAAGAACATTACTTTATTTCTTTCTACCCACGTTTATAATGTAGAAAAAACAGGAGATCACATAGCAGCAGTTCTTGCTAAAAATGTAGAAAATAATCAAGAACTCCGCTTCATCTCTCCTCTTTTTGCTGATTGTACCGGAGATGCGACTCTCGGTGTTGTCGCAGGAGCAGACTATAGAAGTGGCAGAGAAAGTTTTTCTCTTACCAAGGAACCTAAGGCCCCACAGACAAGTGACAGTTTAACAATGGGTACAACCAACCATTGGTTTGCCCGCTTCGAAGAAAAATCTTCGGAATTTCCTTTATGCCCGTGGGCTGTTCAATTCAGTGATGACTATCATTTAGAAAACACAGCCAGTGCCTGGTTCTGGGAGTCTGGCTTTTATAAAGATAAAGTCGAACAGGCGGAAGAAGTAAGGGATTACAATTTCCGGGTTATTTATGGGCATTGGTCTTACCTTAAAAATCAGAAAAGAAAACAATATTCCAACTGGAGACTGGAATGGATGTCATTCATTGCCGGAAAAAGAGAATCCCGCCGGTTAATCGGTGATCTGATCCTCTCAGAACTGGATATAAACAATCGGATACAATACCCGGACGCATGCGTTACAACAACATGGGGAATCGATCTTCACTACCCGGATCCCAAAAACAGTCAATATTATCCGGGAAATGAGTTTCTAGGCATAGCAGATCATAACCGGGAGTTCGAGCCCTATCATATACCGTACAGATGCTTTTACTCAAAAGACATCAATAACCTATTTATGGCAGGTCGTAATATCAGTGTTACTCATATTGCCTTGGGAACAGTCAGAGTTATGCAGACTACAGGAATGATGGGAGAAGTGGTCGGGATGGCAGCTTTCTTATGCAAAAAATATAATTGTTCCCCCCGCGATATATATACACAACATCTGGAAAAACTGATCCAATTGTTAACCGAAGAGTATGATTAAAATCATACTAAACAGAATAACAAAAAAGCGAATTATCTAATAATTAGACAATTCGCTTCATTTTCGTGGTCCCACTTGGGCTTGAACCAAGGACTCCCTGATTATGAGTCAGGTGCTCTAACCAACTGAGCTATAGGACCGGTGTTTCAGAGGCTTGCTCTGAAATCGGGTGCAATATTACGACTTTTAATCGGATTCTGCAAGTATTCTTGTAAAAACTTTACTTTTCAGCTGCTTCCTCACCGCCAAATTCCATCAGGTAAGCCTTGATAAATTCATCGATCTTGCCGTCCATGACACCATTTACGTCGGATGTCTGGTAGTTTGTACGATGGTCTTTGACACGACGGTCATCGAAAACATAACTGCGGATCTGTGATCCCCATTCAATTTTCTTCTTACCGGCTTCGATCTTTGCCTGTTCTGCCAAACGATGTTTCAATTCCTTATCGTACAGGATAGAACGCAACTGACGCATCGCATTTTCACGGTTCTTCGGCTGGTCGCGCGTTTCAGTGTTTTCAATCAGGATCTCTTCCTCCTCACCTGTGTAAGGATCTTTGAATTGGTAACGCAAGCGTACCCCTGATTCCACCTTGTTCACATTCTGTCCACCGGCACCGCCTGAACGGAAAGTATCCCATGAAATAGCGGCTGTTTCAATCTTTACCTCAATCGTATCATCAACCAGCGGAGTAACGAATACAGATGCAAAAGATGTCATTCGTTTTCCCTGTGCATTGTAGGGAGAAACACGAACCAAGCGATGCACGCCATTCTCACTTTTCAGATACCCGAAAGCATAATCGCCTTCAATATTGATCGTGACAGTCTTGATACCCGCCTCGTCACCTTCCTGCAAATTTGCAATGGATACTTTATAATTATGAGATTCCGCATAACGCAAATACATACGCATCAGCATGGAAGCCCAGTCCTGACTTTCCGTACCACCGGCACCGGAATTGATCTTGAGTACGCAACTCATCTGGTCTGCCTCGTCACGAAGCATATTCCGGAACTCCAGATTCTCTACCAGATCCAAAGCCTTGGCATAAGCCGCATCGACTTCATCTTCGGTGATAATCTCTTCTTTTACATATTCATAAGCCAACTGCAACTCCTCTGCTGCCGCATTTACCTCGTTGTAAAGTTCGATCCACTTCTTCAGTTCTCTTACTTTCTTCATCTGAGCCTCTGCCCGTTTGGCATCTTCCCAGAAGCCGGGGTCCTGTGTACGCAGTTCTTCTTCTTCTAACTGGATGGTCTTACCATCTATGTCAAAGATACCCCCTCAGCGCGTTCTCGCGCTCCAACACATTCTGTAGTTGGTCTGATGTTATCATAATCTTCTTCTTATTTTAAATTTTGTGCAAAGATAGGAAATTAATTGTCAGTTTACTCTGCATACATCGCTTCAATCTCATTCGCATATTTTTGCAAAACAACCGGACGACGTAACTTTAATGTATCTGTCAACTCACGCCCCTCCATCGTAAAAGGCTGAGGAAGTAGGGTGAACCGCTTGATCTTCTCGTAAGAAGCCAGATTTTTCTGATGTTCCTCAATATGCGACTCTATCAGGCGGATGATTTCATTACTAGCCAAAAGTTCTTCACGACTATTGTAAACAATTCCTTTTGTTGCTGCATACTCCTCTAAAAGAGGATAAGACGGCACGACCAGAGCACTAACAAACTTACGCTGGTCACCGATGACGGCAATCTGCTCAATATATTTATCACTGCTCATTTCCATCTCGATGGCCTGCGGAGCTATATACTTTCCATTTGAAGTCTTATAAAGATCTTTGATACGTTCTGTAAAGAATAACACATTTCCTTCCAAACGTCCGGCATCTCCTGTACGGAAAAAACCATCTTCCGTAAAAGAACGGGCATTTTCTTCCGGTTTATTGTAGTAACCGGTAGTAACAGTCTTTCCCTTTACAAGAATCTCTCCGTTACTTTCATCAATCTTCACTTCCACTCCCGGCATTGTTTCACCGATAGAACCAAACTGAAAACCTATTTCTGGATAAAAACAAACAGTAGCCGTCGTTTCACTCAAACCATAACCATACACTATAGGAATATTGACAGACTGCAAAAACTCATTGACAGTATCAGACAAAGGTGCACCTGCTACTGGGAATAAACGACCTCTCTCAATACCCAGAACTTTTTTCAGAAGTGTAAATACCGTTTTATTATAAAACTCAAATTTGGCTTTCAGACAGAATGACGGTTTGATGCCTTTATTCTTATATTCCAAATTATATAAACGTCCGGTTTCGATTGCGTTCAGAAATACTTTCTTCAAAAAAGGTGATGAAGAATTTATTTTCTCATGAACACCGACATATACCTTTTCCCAGAAACGCGGCACATTACACATTAAAGTAGGATGAATCTCCGGTAATGTCTTTTGTATCATCTTCGGATCCTGATTGATAGCGATCTTCACTCCCTTATGAAGGCAGTAGTAAGTCCATGCCTTCTCAAAAATATGAGTCAAAGGAAGAAAACACATAGATGTATCCTTGTCATTGACCATCGGCAAGCGGATATCATGAATACGCATCGCTTCCAGGTAATTAAAATGATGAAGAACGACCCCCTTTGATTCACCGGTCGTACCCGAAGTATACATAATAGTAGCTACATCATCAGAACTAGCCTCATTCATACGGATCTTTACAGTAGTCTCAGCATGTGCATTATCACCCAGACGCAGAAAGTCTTCAAAATAAATAGAAGTCTTATCTTCCGGATTCAACTTAACGGCCGGATCAAAAATAATCAGACGTTTTAAGACGGCAGATTCTTTTTGTACCTTAAAGGCATTGTTATATTGCAACTGTTCACCCACAAATAGCGTATGTATCTCCGCATCATTGATAATATATTCTATCTGAGCAGGAGAGTTAGTTGCATACATCGGGATAGAAATCACCCGGTTTCCGTATGCACCGAAATCTGTGAATAAACATTGCGGCATATTTTGAGAATAGATACCGATCTTTTCCTGTACTTCTATTCCAAACTCAGCCATAGCCTTTGCTGTAAGCATTACTTTCTCTGAGAATTCTCTCCATGAGATCTTTAACCATTTCCCGCTTTCATTATCACGGTATTTTAAAGCTGTACGTGAACCATACTTTTCAGCCTGTCTGTGAATTAACTCGGCATAGTGGTAATAAACCATAATTCTTCTTTTTGAATTGATACAACAAAAGTACGGGTTTCCTACTGAATAGCAACACTTTCACTCCTTTTTTTACACACAATTGCACTTTTTGTGCAAAAATGGATTCAGGAATACAGGCAGACCACCACTCGAAAGATGTTAAAATAGAATAATTACAGTAGCATGTATTGCATAGTACACAGGCAATACATATATTTGCAGCATAAAACTATAAGCGATGAATGCAGAGAACGTAAAATCACAGATGAGAAAGGGGACACTGGAATATTGTATCCTGTTGCTTCTCAAAAAAGAGCCGGCTTACACCTCTGACATTATTCAGAAGTTACAAGAAGCAAAATTGATTGTAGTAGAAGGTACTTTATATCCGCTCTTGACCCGTTTAAAAAACAGCGAACTGTTAAGTTATCAGTGGATAGAGTCTACGCAGGGACCGCCCCGTAAGTATTACCAACTCACTTCGAAAGGGGAAGAATTCCTCGGTGAACTGGAAAACTCCTGGCAGGAACTAAATAATACAATAAACCACATCAGAAACAATTAAAATTAGAAAACAATGAAGAAGACACTTACAGTTAATTTGGGAGGAACTGTTTTCCACATTGACGAAGATGCATACCAGTTACTGGATAAATATCTTTCTAATTTACGCATACATTTCCGTAAAGAAGAAGGTTCCGAAGAGATCATGAATGATTTCGAAATGCGTATTTCGGAGTTGTTCGGCGAACGAGTACGCCTGGGACATGAGGTGATCACGATCGAGCATGTAGAAGAGGTGATCAACCGCATGGGTAAACCGGAAGAGATATTTGAGGAAGAAGCTGAAGAAGAAAAAGAGAACACTAAAAAACGGACTTATCAAGAACAGGTCATTACCGGCAAGAAAAAGTTGATGCGTGACCCGGACAACCGGGTAATCGGTGGTGTTGCAGCCGGTATTGCGGCCTATATGGGATGGGATGCTACCGCCGTCAGACTGGCGATGATCCTGCTGTTATTCATTCCGGTCGTACATTGGATGGCTATACTATATATTGTTTTATGGATGGTCATGCCGTTGGCCAGAACTGCCGCAGACAGATTGATCATGAGGGGTAAAAGCGTAACGCTTGAAACCATCGGACAAACCGTCACCGACGGATTTGAAAAAGTCAGCAATAACGTAAACGATTATATAAGTTCAGATAAACCAAGAAGTTTTTTTCAGAAAATAGCTGATCTGTTTGTCACGGTATTCGGCTTTCTCTTAAAATTCGGAGCAGTCCTGGCAGGTATCATTTTGCTCCCTCCTCTTTTGCTGGTTGTATTTATACTGTTTGTTGTAACGGTAGCCCTGATTGGAGGAGGTGCAGGAATGCTATACCAACTTTCTCCTTTCGGAATGGATCTCTACAGCGGAGTCCCCGTTTATATGGCGGTTTTAGGTTGTATCGGCATCATCTTACTGATCGGAATACCTGCAATAGCATTGCTTTTTGCCATATTCGGACAATTATTCAATTTAAAACCGCTGCCTAACCCGGCAAAATGGACTTTGTTCGTCATTTGGATACTTGCTCTTATTGGAAGCATTATTTACTTTGTAAATCTAGGTTTACCGGCGCTTAGCCCGTACCTATGGCATAACTCTAATTTTTCAATACATATATAAGGAGATAAAAAGATTTGTTTATAATTTGTGTGTTTAAAAAAAGAAGGCCGCTCTGTCTCAGAGGGGCCTTTCTTCTAAGGTTAACAAATTTATGAGTAAAAACCACTAATGAATCATTAAAAAACCACTATTCTGCGTTTTAAAACTAAGCAGAAATAGTGGTTACAAATATACGTATTATTTCCAATAAAAAAAGCCTTTGGCCAATTATTTGTACGCTTTTCTTATCAAGCAGCTACCGCCGCCAACTCATCCTGAGTTATTGTCATTTTCTTACCACCAAAACACATATCCGATTCCTTTGTTATAGGGATTAAATGAATATGTGCATGAGGCACTTCCAATCCCATTACAGCTATCCCTACACGCTTGCAGGGAATAGCCGCTTCCTGAGCACGGGCCACACGCTTGGCAAAAGCCATCATTCGCCCTAACAATGCGTCTTCCAGATCAAAAATATAGTCAATTTCTTTCTTCGGAATCACTAAAGTATGCCCTTTTGCAACCGGATTAATATCCAGGAAGGCAAAGAATTCTTCGTCTTCCGCAACCTTATGGCAGGGTATCTCGCCAGCCACTATTCTACTGAATATTGTTGCCATATCTTATTGTATTAAATTGATATATCCATTATTTCAAAAGTCATCAATCCGGATGGCACTTTGATTTCTACCACGTCTCCGACTTTCTTTCCCATCAGTCCTTTCGCAATCGGTGTGCTCACGGCAATCTTTCCTTCTTTCAGGTTTGCTTCCGAATCGGAGACCAATGTATATGTCATTACCATATTATTCTTCGTATTTTTGATCTTCACCTTATTCAGAATCTGAACTTCGTCAGTCTGAACACGTGATTCATCTATCAGACGTGCATTAGATATCAGCCCCTTCAACTGGGCCAGTTTTGCTTCCATAATGCCTTGAGCCTCCTTTGCAGCGTCATATTCTGCATTTTCAGACAAGTCACCTTTATCCCTGGCTTCAGCAATCTGGGCAGAAATTTCAGGACGCTTCACGGTTTCCAAATAGTTGATTTCAGCTAAAATCTTATTGTAGCCGTCTTCTGTCATATAACTAACAGCCATACTAAATCCTCCTAATTATTGATTTAAAAATTAATATTTATTACTGCATAATAAAAAAAGAATCCCGACCAACAACCTGGCCGGAACTCCTTTTTCTCTTTATTTTAGACATTGCAAAGATAAGACATCTTTTCAAGATGCACAAACCCTCACAAGTGCTTTACAACATATAAATCTGATTGTTAGCGTACTATATTAAAGTACTGCCTTTACATCTACTGCCAGATTTTTCACGTCATCCACCCGTTTAACCAGATTACCTTTGCGGTCAAGGATGAAGATCGCCGGGAGTTGTTTCACATTATACAATCCGGCTATCTGAGAGTAGACAGACTGCGGATCACGAACAGCTACCCAAGGTAGGTTTGAAGCCGCATTCTTCCAGAAGTGAGCATCAGAGTCCAGAGACACCTGATAAATATCCAAGCCCTGACTATGATACTGCGTATATAATTCACCCAAAGCCATATTCAATGCCGGGGACCATTCAGCCTGATAAGCTGTAAAATTAATAATAACCGGCTTTCCTTCTGCCACAGAAGATAGTTTAACCACCTCCCCTTTCAGATTCGGCAATTCGATATCCAGAAACTCACTTCAGTCGTTTTCACATCATCCAGATTTACCGGACGCTGTGCACGAAGCACCTTCATAGACTGCAAAGTCAGGTTGTAAAGATGTTTTGAACGGGGACTTCCCGGATAGAAATGATCGTAACTGGTAGCCACTGCTCCGTAAGCCTTTACATCATTTCTGTCATAGAGGTCAAAGAACAATAGTCCGTCGATCTGCTGAAACAAAGCAAAATAAGCAGCTGTCGACATCGGGGCTGCATAAATATATTTACGGGCCACATCCTTATAAGCCTCTGCTGTTTCCAAAATTCTTGCACGGTATGTCGTATCTGCAATATGCTTATCCTCATATTCTTTACGTAAACGACCGATCGCCTGGTTCGCATCCAACTGTGCCAGGGTGATCGCTTTGATCGCTTTACTGTTTTCAGATCCTTCAACGGAATAAGAAGTGGCAAACGTTCCGGCATCAGCAGCAAAAGTAACCGTTTCAACCGAGTCGATCGCAAATTTATCAATTGATTATTCAGACGCAAACGATAAAAATCCGGAAATTCCGGACGTTTATGGGTAAACTTGAATTTACCGGCAGCAGTCAGTTTCACCGAATCCAACAATTCGATATTTGATATGCCCACATTCTCCAGATACATTGTCTGGCCGTCGGCTCCGGATACAACTCCCTTCACTGTAAAATCCGATGCCTTGTTACATGCAGTAAACAACAGCATACAAATTCCGAAAATAACCAATAATTGCGCAGATATTTGTTTCATCCTTTTTTCTTTACAATGTTCGTAATTCCGATGCAAATATACATTATTTTACAATTGTGGCACTATTATTCTCAAAATCTTCCTTTTATTTTTATAAAAAAGGGCTTTTCTGATGTTTTTTATTTTCATTTTCATGTGTTTACAGGTAAACTTTCATTACATTTGCACCAATTTTTACAGATAGAAAAATAAGAAAGAAGATTATGCTTAATCCAATTAACAAGACGATCGAGTTGGCTGATGGAAGAACCATCACCATCGAGACCGGGAAATTGGCAAAACAGGCGGACGGTGCGGTTACCGTACGTATGGGCAACACTGTGTTGCTGGCTACTGTTTGTGCCGCTAAAGATGCAAATCCCGGTGTTGACTTTATGCCGCTGCAAGTTGAATACAAAGAAAAGTACTCCGCATTTGGCCGTTTTCCCGGAGGTTTCACAAAAAGAGAAGGAAAAGCTTCCGATTATGAAATCCTGACATCGCGCCTCGTTGACCGCGCTTTGCGTCCGTTATTTCCGGACAATTACCACGCTGAAGTATATGTAAACGTTATATTGTTCTCTGCTGACGGCGAAGACATGCCGGATGCATTGGCTGGCTTAGCAGCTTCTGCTGCCCTGGCTGTTTCAGATATACCTTTCAACGGACCGATTTCTGAAGTACGTGTAGCCCGTGTGGATGGAAAATTTATTATCAACCCGACATTCTCAGAATTGGATAAAGCAGACATCGATATGATGGTTGCTGCAACAATCGACAACATCATGATGGTTGAAGGCGAAATGGCTGAAGTACAGGAATCAGACATGCTGGATGCTATCAAAGTTGCACACGAAGCTATCAAAGTACAGTGCCAGGCTCAGCTTGAACTGTCGGAAGCTTGCGGCAAACTCGTTAAACGCGAATACTGCCACGAAGAAAATGACGAAGAACTGCGCAAAGACATACACGAAAAATGTTTCGCAAAAGCATATGCCGTTGCAACATCGGGTACGGACAAACACCAGCGCTTCGATGCTTTCCAGGCAATCATAGAAGAATATAAAGCTAATTTCTCTGAAGAAGAACTGGAAGCTAAAGCCGAAATGATCGGCCGTTACTACCACGATGTAGAGAAAGAAGCCATGCGCCGCGCTATCCTTGACGAAGGAAAACGCCTGGACGGCCGTAAAACAACTGAAATCCGTCCGATCTGGATCGAAACGGATTATCTTCCGGGACCTCACGGATCAGCAGTTTTCACACGTGGCGAAACTCAGTCACTGACAACCGTTACACTCGGTACCAAAGCCGACGAAAAGATGGTTGACGACGTACTGAACCACAGCAAAGAACGTTTCTTATTACATTATAACTTCCCTCCGTTCTCAACCGGTGAAGCAAAAGCATCACGTGGCGTAGGACGTCGTGAAGTCGGCCACGGGAATCTGGCCCACCGCGCTTTGAAGCGTATGATCCCGGAAAACTATCCATATGTAATACGCGTAATCTCCGATATCCTCGAATCAAACGGTTCTTCTTCTATGGCAACTGTTTGTGCAGGTACACTGGCTCTGAGAGACGCCGGCGTTCCGATGAAGAAACCGGTTTCAGGTATCGCAATGGGTCTTATCTCTGAAAACAAAGGTCAGAACTATGCTATCCTGTCGGATATCTTAGGCGACGAAGACCACCTGGGAGACATGGACTTCAAGGTAACAGGTACAGCAGACGGTATCACAGCTACCCAGATGGATATCAAGGTTGACGGTCTGTCATACGAAATCCTTGAAAACGCATTGGCTCAGGCAAGAGAAGGCCGTATGCACATTTTGGGTAAAATCATGGAAGCTCAGCCGGAAACACGTGCTGAACTGAAACCGCACGCTCCGCGCATCGAATCAATGACGATCGGCAAAGAATTTATCGGCGCAGTGATCGGCCCGGGTGGAAAGATTATCCAGGGTATCCAGGAAAAGACCGGTGCTGTTATCACAATTGAAGAAGTTGACGGTGTAGGTAAGATCGAAATCTCCGGAACAAACAAAGATACGATCGATGCTGCTATCAGAGCGATCAAAGGTATCGTTGCCGTTCCTGAAATCGGTGAAGTATACGAAGGAAAGATTTCTTCTATCATGCCTTACGGTGCATTCGTTGAATTCATGCCGGGTAAAGACGGTCTGCTTCACATCTCTGAAATCGACTGGAAACGTCTGGAAACAGTTGAACAGGCAGGCTTGAAAGAAGGTGACACGATCTCAGTTAAGTTGGTAGACATCGATGCTAAAACAGGTAAGTTCAAACTTTCCCATAAAGTATTGCTTCCGAAACCGGAAGGTTACGAAGAACGTCCGCCAAGACCTGAAAGAGGTCCGAGACCGGAACGTGGCGACCGTGGCCCTCGCCAGGATCGCGGAGACCGCAACAACCGTAACGATCGTTAATAGACAACTTTCTTATACATTTATATATAAAGAGCTATCCTGCGAAGGGTAGTTCTTTTTTTTGTACTATCCGGAAATAAAAATACATCTATTAGAGATAAGCCCTGTTTTTCAATTTGTTTTAATAAATAATGATTATATTTGCGACCAGATAATCAAGTAGCAAATGTACAAACAGAAAAGGAGTACCTTCCTTATTTTAATCACTCTTCCCCTACTGCTGTTCGTTTACAACTGTAAAATGCCTCTCATTCAATTTGGCTGTCGACAATTATGCGCAGGCCTGTTGACAATTGTGGGCTAGCCTGTCGATAATTATCAGCAGGCCTGCGCATAATTGTCGGCAGCCAAATACATAAGGGAATCAATCGGAAAAGATCACTATGAATAGGCAACAACAAGGCAAGGAAAAGGAGAAAACAGAAAGAAAAAGCCCGCCCCGAATAAACGGAACAGGCCTTTCACCTCTTATAATAAGTTGTTCTTATTTGCTACAGGAGCAACGCGGCTTCAATTGTTTGAAGAAATCGTTGCCTTTATCGTCTACCAGAATGAAAGCAGGGAAATTTTCTACTTCAATCTTCCAGATTGCTTCCATACCCAGTTCCGGATATTCCAGACATTCTACTTTCTTGATGCTTTCCTGTGCCAGGATAGCAGCCGGACCACCGATACTTCCCAGATAGAAACCGCCATGCTTCTTACAAGCATCTGTTACCTGCTGGTTACGGTTACCTTTGGCAATCATAATCATGCTACCGCCATTGTCCTGGAACAAGTCGACATAAGAATCCATACGGCCGGCTGTTGTCGGACCGAATGAACCGGAAGCCATTCCGGCCGGAGTCTTGGCAGGACCTGCATAATAAATAGGATGATCCTTGATATACTGAGGCAGATCTTCGCCTTTATCGATACGTTCTTTCAGTTTTGCATGGGCAATATCACGACCAACCACAATCGTTCCGCTCAGCGAAAGACGGGTGGATACCGGATATTTAGTCAGTTCTTTCAGAATATCGGCCATTGGCTGGTTCAGGTTGATCTTTACGGCATCGCCTTCACCAGCATTACGCAACTCTTCAGGAATCAGGCGACCTGGATTAGAATCCATCTTTTCAATCCAGATACCCTCTTTATTGATCTTACATTTGATATTACGGTCAGCAGAGCAGGAAACTCCCATCCTACCGGACAGGAAGCACCGTGACGCGGCAGACGAACGATACGTACGTCGTGTGCATAATATTTACCACCGAACTGAGCACCCAAACCAATGTTATGAGCCGCTTCCAAAACTTCTTTTTCCAGTTCGACATCACGAAAAGCACGGCCATACTCGTTACCGCTTGTAGGCAGGTTGTCATAATAATGAGTAGAAGCCAGCTTCACGGTCAGCAGGTTCTTTTCTGCTGAAGTACCGCCGATAACGAATGCAATATGATAAGGAGGACAGGCAGCTGTACCTAATGTTTTCATTTTTTCAACCAGGAACGGAACCAATGTTGCCGGATTCAGGATCGCTTTTGTTTCCTGGAACAGATAAGTCTTGTTGGCAGAACCACCACCCTTCGCTACACAAAGGAATTTATATTCCATACCTTCAGTTGCTTCGATATCGATCTGTGCAGGCAGGTTACATTTTGTATTCACCTCGTCGTACATATTCAACGGTGCATTCTGTGAATAACGCAGATTTTCTTCCGTATATGTTTTGTAAACACCCAGAGAAAGCGCTTCTTCATCACAATAGCCGGTCCATATATGCTGGCCTTTTTCACCGTGGATGATAGCCGTACCTGTATCCTGGCAGAAAGGAAGCTGGCCTTTAGCTGAAACTTCGGCGTTACGAAGGAAAGTCAATGCTACGAATTTATCATTGTCGCTTGCTTCCGGATCGCTCAGGATTTTAGCAACCTGTTCGTTGTGGGCCGGACGAAGCATAAAAGCCACATCGCGGAAAGCAGCATTAGCCATCGCTGTTAATCCTTCTTTTGCAATCTTCAGAATCGGTTGTCCTTCAAACTCGGATACCGACACATAATCTTTTGTAAGCAGATAATACTCTGTTGTATCCGGTCCCAGTGGAAACGGTTCCTGATACTTGAAAGGAGGTGTTGCCATATCTTTATTATTTAATTATGTAATATTGGTTTTACAATTTCAGAATCATTCTTTTTCGCTTCGCAAACTTAGACAAAAATCACGAAATACGGGAGTGGTTTCACAAATTTGTTCGTAGTACAGGAAGAATTAATTAAAAGAAAAACATATATTTGCATGAATATGAAAAAGCTAGTCACTCTTTTTTTCCTCTGCCTGTTGGTATCCGCCCATTTAACAGGACAGATCAGTCACGGAGGCAGACCACTTCCGATGACGATACTCAGTACCCGCTCAGGAAGTATGTTTCAAGAAATGCCTGCTTTTGACATCGCTGAACAATTACGAATCGACTCACTCAACGAAAGCGATTTGCGCAGTAGTTTTCATTTTGCCTATAAATTCATGACCGATTTTACTCCGGATAACTCTGGCAGCTGGTTTACACAAGCCGACGGCACCCGCGTATGGCGACTGGGCATTCGATCGGCCGGAGCTATTCGATCAATGTATTGTTTTCTGAATACGAAATTCCGGAAGGAGCCCAGCTCTTCCTGTACAATCCGGACCAGACACATATATTAGGAGCATTCAACCACTTGAACAACTCCAAACTGGGCATACTTCCCGTCTCTCCGGTACAAGGTGAGGAATTAATTATCGAATATCAGGAACCGGCTAATGTTCCGTTTCATGGCAAGCTAAAAGTGGGTGAAGTAAACCATGACTATCGTAATATCAGAGGATACGAGCCGCAAGAATATAGCAGGACGTATCTCGGATGCATAAAAACACTGGCCTGCCTGCAAGAAAGTACGGATAAATATAATGAGATAGGCCGAAGCGTCGTCCTGCTCATTATCAATGGAACTGATTTTTGTACCGGTACATTAATTAATAATACATCAAACGACGGTACACCTTACCTGTTAACAGCATCCCATTGTTTGAACAAGCAGTTCAGCATTGAGAATCCGGACTATGAAATGATTGCAAGCAATATCGTCACCTATTTCAATTATGAAAGTCCTCTATGCGAACCGATCATGAGAGGTACGGAAGAAATGTCGATGGCCTCCACCCTCTTCAGGGCAACCAACGAACAGACCGACATGGCCTTACTGCAACTGATGGAAACACCACCGGCTTACTATCAGCCATATTATGCCGGTTGGAATGCCAAAGACCAGGGCACTGCCCCATACGTGGGAATCCATCATCCGGCGGGCACCGTAAAGCGACTTAGCACGACAGAAGAAGTCGAATTAACAACGTTCAACTCTTCGATAGGAAACTTTATAAAAAACGGGCACTGGCACATAAAGGAATGGTCGGACGGAAGCACGGCCGGCGGTTCTTCCGGTTCCGGATTATTTGACAGCAACGGCTTAGTTATCGGAGGCCTGTCCGGAGGATATTCTGACTGCCCCCGCCCTTATGATGATTTCTATTTCGCCTTAAGCCAAAACTGGGAAATATCTCCGGATGCCGACAAACAATTAAAAATATGGCTCGACCCGGCAGGAACAAACTCCGGACGGACCTGCAAGGGACTTGATCCTTACAGTGCAACCCCATGTCTGCGCCTGAGCAACATAAAGGAAAGCGGAAAAGCCAACACGATAGAATCAACACCTCTCCCTTCACCCGGTACAGGTCCAGCTTTCGGCAACAACTCACTGGGGATGAACGAATTTGCCGAAGCCTATAAAATAACGGGCAACGCTAAAATATACGGCACATACATCGTAAATCCGGCTATAAGCAAGATGAGTGACCTTGAAGTAGAAATCACCGTCTACAATGGCTCGGATAAACCGGAAACACTATTACACAGCGAATCATTCAGTCCTTCATTCGTAACGCTCAATGACAAAAGTGCTTTTATCGATTCTACCAAGCCGATGAACCGCGACCAGGAATCATTTATAACCTTCAAAGAGCCAATCGATGTGTCCGGTAATTTCTTCATCGGATACAAGATCAAATCGGCTGCCGGCAATACCTCTTTTTCGGCATTCAATCTCCCAAAAGGAGAAACAAGTAAAAATACCGTATGGATCAATTATAAAGGCCAATGGATAGAAGCTACCAGCCATCCGGCTTCCCCGATGAGTACTTCCTTATTCATCGACCCAGTCATCCAATACAATACGGCATCAGCTAACACTTCCATTAACGAAAGTAATCCAATCCGCATATTTGTGGAAACAGCTACCAAAGCAATTCATGTCCTGCTACCGGAAACAATCCGTCAGGCACGGTATTCAGTGCTGTCGATGGAGGGAAAAACTTTACAGAACGGCACTGTTCATTCGGGACAAAACATCATCACCGCTACAACGGCCACGTCAGGTATCTATCTGATACAAATCAGCTACGGAAACGAATGTTTTACTCAAAAGATTTTATTTTAATCAAAAATACACAATAAGAAAACAGCCGGCAGAAGCCGATAAGATAAAGAGATGAAAGCGAAACACTATAAATTAACTAAATTAGTACCGGATGGAAGCTATTAAAGCGTTCATAAATCCTGTCATTTATACTCTTTTTAGCAAAAAAAGGAGCCTGGATTCATTAATAAGTATTAATTAGAAAGATTTTATCGTATCTTTGCTATTCATAACAAAAAAATGCTTTAGTTTTGCACTTTGATGGCTAAGGGACAATTGAAAGTGAATATATAAACATAGTAACATTTTAAACTTACATCAAATTATGAACAAAAAGTTTTTATTGTCATTCTTTGTAATGGCAGCAATCTTAACCCTTTCTTCTTGTTCAAACAAGTTGAAACCGCTAGCTGAAGAGTACATCAAAGCTGAGCCGCAGCCGCTTGAGGCTATCGGAGGCAAAGTACCCGTGACTATCAACGCGACTTTCCCTGCAAAATGGTTCAACAAGAAAGCCGTTGTAACTGTAACTCCGGTTCTCCGCTATGCCGGTGGTGAAGCATGGGGAACATCTTACACTTATCAAGGTGAAAAAGTAAAAGGTAACAATCAGGTTATCGCTCAAAAAGAAGGTGGAAACGTAACAATGAAATCTTCTTTCACTTACAAACCTGAAATGAAGAAATCTGAACTGTACCTGACTTTCGATGCAAAGATCAAGAACAAGACAGTTAAATTACCGGACGTAAAGATCGGTGAAGGTGTAATCGCAACTTCTGAACTGGCTGACGCTGCTACTGCAACTGCTGCTATCGCTGCTGACAAATTCCAGCGCATCATCAAAGAAGCTCACGATGCTAACATCATGTTCCTTATCCAGCAGGCTGAACTTCGTGCTAAAGAGTTGAACTCTGATGCAATCAAAGAATGGAAAGACCTGGTTAAAAACGCTGACGAAGCTCCTAACCAGAATGTAGCAATCGAAATCTCTGCTTACGCTTCTCCTGATGGTGGTGTTAAACTGAACACTGGTCTGGCTGAAAGACGTGAAGGTAACACTTCTAAATACCTGAACAAAGAATTGAAGAAAATGAAAGTTGATGCTCCGGTTGACGCTCGTTACACTGCTCAGGACTGGGAAGGCTTCAAAGAATTGGTATCTGCTTCCAACTTACAGGATAAAGACCTTGTATTAAGAGTTATCTCTATGTACCAGGATCCTGAAACAAGAGAAAAAGAAATCAAAAACATCTCTGCTGTTTATTCTGATCTGGCTGAAACTATCCTTCCGCAATTGCGTCGTTCTCGTTTGACTGCTAACATCGAAATCATCGGTAAGTCTGACGACGAAATCAGCGCATTGGCTAAGAGCAATCCTTCTGAACTGAATATCGAAGAAATTCTTTATGCTGCTACATTAACTAACAACGACAGCGAAAAGATGGCTATCTATACAAAAGCTTCTGAACTGTATCCTAACTGCTACCGCACTTGGAACAACATCGGTATGATGGCATTCAAGGCTGGTGACCTGGCTAAGGCTGAACAAATGTTCAACAAGTCTAACTCTGTTAAGGCTAACAACGAAGCTAACATGAACTTAGGTTTGATCGCTCTGACTAAGGGTGACCAGGCAAAAGCTCAGCAATTGTTCGGTAACGCTGCAGGTGTTGCTGAATTAGGCGAAGCTCTGGGTGTTCTTTATCTGGAACAAGGCGAATATGCTAAAGCTGTTAACTCTTTCGGTTCTGTTAAGACTAACAACGCTGCTTTGGCTCAGCTTTTAGTAAAAGACTACAGCAAAGCTTCTCAGACTTTGAACGCTGTTGCTAAACCTGATGCAACTACTTCTTACCTGAAGGCTGTTGTTGCAGCACGCACAAACGATGTAAACGCAGTTATCAGCAACCTGAAAGCTGCTATCGCTGCTGACAAAGCTATGGCTAAAGAAGCTGCTATCGACCTGGAATTTGCAAAATATGCAACTAACAGCGATTTCGCTAGCTTGGTTAAGTAATTAGTATATTACACAATCCTATAATAGAAGCTGCCTCCGTAAAAAGAGGTGGCTTTTTTATTTCTACCAAAATCATAAGGAGATAACAATTTATTCATTTTTAGCTGTTTAGTATTGCATTTTCAGTATTATTTTCCTATTCTTGCATATGCTAAGCTTAATCATAATATTATGAGTAGATTCATTATTATACTATTATTGGCTATTATCTCCGGAAGTAATAAGTTGGCTGCACAAATCGACAGTGCACAATTCTTGTTGCGCAGCTTCGAAAACGGATATGTATATTACAAAGATGGCAGGACATTCAATGTGCCACTAAACTATAGCCTGCTCATCAAAAAATTCCTTTTTCAGGACCAACACGACAATAACAATATCAAAGAGTTCTCTGAACCGGATATGGTGGCTACCATCAAGATAGGAGAAAGGATCTTTCTTCCAACGAAAGACGGGGCCACCGAAGTGCTACAAAAAGATCCTCCTATTTTCGTCCAGTACAGAGGTGCATTAAAATGGGAAGGCAAACAGGTCGGTTACGGAGGGCGTTCGGAAACATCGGCGGTCGACTCCTATTCCTCTTTCCAGTCAGGAAACACGACCCATAAGCTGGAAACGGAAAAGCTGATTCTCAGTCGTATCGACAAAATATTCCGGATAGAACGTAACGGGAAACAATTCAGGTTCCTCAATGAGAAGCAATTCCTCAAAGCGTTCCCCGACCATAAAGAAGAACTAAAGAAATATGCCGATGACAATAAAACGGATTTCAACGAGATTGAAGACGTACTGCAGATTTACAATCATGCAGTAACTTTATAAAAAAACCGGATACACAAATGCATATCCGGTTTCCCATTATATATTTCAACAGGTTTATCTACCCTGACGTTTGCGTTCTGTTTCGTCCAGAATAATTTTACGCATACGCATATAATTCGGAGTGATTTCTACATATTCGTCTGCCTTGATGTATTCCAAAGCATCTTCCAAACTGAATACAATAGGGGGAGCCAATGAAACTTTATCGTCAGAACCCGAAGCACGCATGTTCGTCAATTTCTTTGATTTCGTTACGTTTACAACCAGGTCACCTTCTTTTGTGTGTTCACCAACTACCTGACCGGCATAAACATCTTCCTGTGGAGAGATGAAGAAACGCCCGCGAGACTGAAGGTTATTCAATGCATAGGCAAATGCCGTACCTGCTTCCATGGCAATGATGGAACCGTTGTTACGACGTTCGATATCTCCCTTCCACGGTTGATATTCCAGAAAGCGGTGAGCCATAATCGCTTCACCGGCAGAAGCTGTCAAAACTGCATTGTTCAGACCGATGATACCACGTGAAGGTATATTGAATTCAAGATGCATACGGTCGTTCTTACTTTCCATCATTGTCATCTCACCTTTGCGCTTTGTCACCATATCGATGATACGGCTGGAAGATTCTTCCGGGAGATTGATAGTAAGCTGTTCAACCGGTTCGCATTTTACACCGTCAATTTCTTTAATGATTACCTGCGGCTGGCCGACCTGCAATTCGTATCCTTCACGACGCATCGTTTCAATCAACACAGACAAGTGGAGCACGCCACGGCCATATACCAACCATGAATCAGCTGAATCGGTAGGAACCACACGCAAAGCCAGGTTCTTGTCCAACTCTTTCTGAAGACGTTCAAAGATATGGCGTGATGTAACGAACTTACCATCTTTACCGAAGAACGGAGAGTTGTTGATGGTAAAGAGCATAGACATCGTCGGTTCATCGATTGCAATCGTAGGCAGCGGTTCCGGCTCATTGATATCAGCAATAGTCTCGCCAATCTCGAAACCATCGATACCAATCACGGCACAGATATCGCCGGATTGAACGGATTCTACTTTCGTACGGCCCAAACCTTCAAAGATATCCAACTCCTTAATTTTCGATTTTACCATCGAACCGTCACGTTTGCACAACATAACTTCCTGACCTTCGCGTAACTCACCACGGTGAACACGGCCTACAGCGATACGGCCTACATATTTGGAGAAGTCCAGCGATGTAATCAACATCTGGGGAGTTCCTTCCAATACCTTCGGCTCCGGAATATATTTGATGATAGCATCCAGCAATGCATAGATATCTTCGGTCGGCTTCTGCCAGTCTTCAGACATCCATCCCTGTTTAGCGGAACCATAGATTGTCGGGAAATCCAACTGTTCTTCGGTTGCATCCAGGCTGAACATCAGGTCGAACACCATTTCCTGCACTTCCGACGGACGGCAGTTCGGCTTGTCTACCTTATTAATAACTACGATAGGTTTTAATCCTAATTGAATTGCTTTTTGCAGCACGAAACGTGTCTGAGGCATCGGGCCTTCAAAAGCATCTACCAACAGCAGGCAACCGTCGGCCATGTTCAATACACGTTCTACTTCACCACCGAAGTCGGCGTGACCCGGGGTATCAATAATATTGATTTTGCAATCCTTATAATTAATAGATACATTCTTAGCTAGAATAGTGATACCTCGTTCACGTTCCAGGTCATTGTTATCCAGGAACTGGTCCGGCTCTGCCTGTCCTTCACGGAAGAGCTTACCGGCTAATAACATCTTATCCACGAGCGTCGTTTTGCCGTGGTCTACGTGCGCGATAATCGCGATGTTTCTGATTTTTTGCATCGAAGACTAATTTATTGGCTGCAAAAGTACGACATTTTTACGATATGTATGTGATATTCATGTTGCAAAATATAAAAAAGATACTGAAAAGAGTTGTCAGACAAAAAAGTTATGCATATCTTTGTCGCCGCTTAGATAATATAGTATCAATTTATTAAAGTAAAAAGAATCATGTATTTAGATTCAGCAAAGAAAAAAGAATTATTCGAAAAGTATGGCAAATCAGCTGCCGACACAGGTTCTGCAGAAAGCCAAATCGCACTGTTTACAGTTCGTATTGCACATTTAACAGAACACTTGAAAGCTAATCACAAAGATTACAGCACTGAAAGAGCTCTGAAAATGTTGGTTGGTAAACGTCGTCGTTTACTGGATTATCTGATTAAAGTTGATATCGAAAGATACCGTGCTATCATCAAAGAACTTGGTATCAGAAAATAAGAAACTACTTCGCAGGAAGTTACAAAAGGGCAACTCTCACAAGGGTTGTCCTTTTTTTCTTTCAGTAAATTACATGGTAAAATAAAATATTAATGTAAATTTGCGGCGTTCAGTTACAAATTAAAAGATAATCTAAAAATAAACATACTTATGGGAAACAACAAAATCATCGGAGCCAAAATTAAAAGTATCCGTGAATCAAAACAACTCACTGTTGAGGAAGTTGCCGAACGTTCCGGCCTGAGTACAGAACAAATCGAACGTATAGAAGGTAATGTAGATTTTCCTTCACTGGCACCTCTTATCAAAATAGCACGGGTACTCGGTGTCCGTCTGGGCACATTCCTTGACGACCAATCCGAACTCGGCCCGGTTATCTGCCGCAAAAAGGATAGTAATGACTCCAATAGCATCGGTTTTACCAACAATTCGATGGAAAACCGCAAACATATGGAATACCATTCACTGTCGCAGGATAAATCCGGCCGCCATATGGAACCGTTCCTGATTGATGTTTCCCCTTCGGAAGATGGCGTTGATTTTGTTCTTTCCACACATGAAGGCGAAGAGTTCATTTATGTACTGGAAGGCGTACTTGAAATAAACTACGGAAAGAATACCTATATATTGGAAGAAGGCGACAGCATCTATTATGATTCGATTGTTGCTCACCACGTTCATGCCGCTGCCGAAAACACGGCTAAAATCCTTGGAGTTGTTTATACCCCGTATTAATGTTAAAGAAAGGATATGGAAATACAACTGCAAGATAAGACATTAGGCCAATGGCTGGAACATTGGGCCGAAACGACGCCGGACAAGGAATACCTGGTTTATTCCGACCGCGACCTGCGTTTTACATGGAAAGAATTCAACGAACGTGTCGACCGGATGGCAAAAGGCATGCTCTCTATCGGCATCGAACACGGCACCCATGTCGGTATCTGGGCAACGAATGTACCCGACTGGCTGACATTCCTTTATGCTGCCGCCAAAATCGGAGCCGTAGCCGTTACCGTCAACACGAATTATAAACAGAACGAGTTGGAGTTTCTGGTAGAGAATGCCGATATCCACACCATGTGTATCACCGAAGGCGTATTTGACGGCAGTTACATCGATATGATGTACACCATGCTTCCCGAACTAAAGGAATCGCAACGCGGCTATCTGAAAAGCAAACGCTTCCCGAGACTGAAAAATGTCGTTTATATCGGCCAAGAGAAATATCGCGGTATGTATAACACGCCGGAGCTGTTATTGCTGGGCGAAAATATAGAAGACGACAAACTGGAAGCTGCTAAAAAGCTGGTTGACTGCCACGATGTTGTCAATATGCAATACACCTCCGGCACGACAGGCTTCCCGAAAGGGGTTATGTTGACGCACCATAATATTGCGAACAACGGTTTGCTGACCGGCGAGCATATGAAATTCACCGCAGACGACAAACTCTGCTGCTGTGTTCCTCTTTTCCATTGCTTCGGTGTGGTGCTAGCTTCCATGAACGTGCTGACACACGGTTGTACACAGGTTATGGTCGAAAAGTTCGACCCGCTGGTGGTACTGGCCTCTATCCATAAGGAACGGTGTACGGCACTTTACGGTGTACCGACCATGTTCATTGCCGAACTGAACCATCCGATGTTCCCGATGTTCGACCTGACTTCACTCCGTACTGGTATCATGGCAGGTTCGCTCTGCCCGGTAGAACTGATGCGCCAGGTGGAAGAGAAGATGTTTATGCGTGTAACCAGCGTTTACGGTCTGACGGAAACATCGCCCGGTATGACCCATTCACGTATCGACGACCCGGCAGAAGAACGTTATAATACTGTCGGACGCGACTTTGAATTTACGGAGGTGCGTGTTATCGACCCCGAAACCGGCGAAGAATGTCCGGTTGGCGTACAGGGAGAAATGTGCAACCGCGGTTACAACAACATGAAAGGTTATTATAATAATCCTGCCGCCACAGCCGAAGTCATCGACAAAGACGGCTTCCTGCATAGCGGCGACCTCGGCGTAAAAGACGAAAACGGCTTCTACCGTATTACCGGACGCATCAAGGATATGATTATCCGTGGCGGAGAAAACGTTTACCCGCGTGAAATAGAGGAATACCTTTATCACCTGGAAGGAGTGAAAGACGTTCAGGTGGCAGCCGTCCCGTCCAAGAAATACGGCGAAGAAGTCGGCGCTTTCATCATCCTGCACGAAGGTGTTACAATGACGGACGACGTAGTGAAAGACTTCTGCCGCGGCAAGATAGCCCGCCACAAGATTCCGAAATATATCTTCTTTGTCGATACCTTCCCGATGACCGGTAGCGGCAAGATTCAGAAGTTCAAGCTGAAAGACCTCAGCCTGAAACTGCTGGCCGAACAAGGGATTACTCCGGTATAAAACGAAAACATATTAAAAGTACAGGGCTTTTGCCCGGCAAAATAGCCGTTGATACTAATCAACGGCTATTTTTCATTATAATACTACGGCTCAATCTATTACAGTTTCCTCGTAGTTTCCTCCCATGGAAACGCGCGTTTCCTGCTGAAGAAACTAGCGTTTCCTTAGCAGGAAATTATGAAGAGATAAGCAGACGGATATGTTTGTCCTTGCAAATCATCCGTACAACTCAATAATTTGTTATCTTTGCCACACATTCAAAATAATTATTATTTATGTCACAATTATTTCCAACTAATCTGCCTTATAAAGTGGCAGATATGAGTTTGGCAGAATTCGGTCGCAAAGAGATTGAAATCGCCGAACACGAAATGCCGGGACTGATGGCTCTTCGCCAGAAATATGCCGCTCAGAAACCTCTGAAAGGTGCCCGTATCACCGGCTCACTGCACATGACAATCCAGACAGCAGTGTTAATCGAAACATTAGTTGCGTTGGGAGCAGATGTACGCTGGGCAAGCTGTAACATCTTCTCTACCCAGGACCATGCCGCTGCGGCTATTGCTGCAACAGGCGTTCCCGTTTTTGCCTGGAAAGGTGAAACTCTGGAAGAATACTGGTGGTGTACCGACATGGCACTCCGCTTCCCTGACGGAAAAGGTCCGCAGATGATTGTTGACGACGGAGGTGATGCTTCTCTTCTTGTTCACATGGGGTATCGTGCTGAAAACGATGCAGAAACCATCAATCGCAAAGGTGGTAACCACGAAGAACAGGTTATTCTGGATACATTAAACAGCATCCTGAAAGAAGATAACCAGCGTTGGCATCGTACGATTGCAGAGATGAAAGGTGTTTCCGAAGAGACAACGACCGGCGTACACCGTCTGTACCAGATGATGGAAAAAGGCGAACTGCTGGTTCCGGCCATCAATGTGAACGATTCGGTAACGAAATCCAAATTCGACAACCTGTATGGCTGCCGCGAATCGCTGGCCGACGGTATCAAACGTGCTACCGACGTGATGATTGCCGGTAAAGTCGTGGTAGTTGCCGGATACGGTGACGTGGGTAAAGGTTGTGCACACTCCATGCGTTCTTACGGAGCACGTGTGCTGGTTACTGAAATCGACCCGATTTGTGCTTTGCAGGCTGCTATGGAAGGATTCGAAGTTACAACGATGGAAGAAGCGGTTAAAGAAGGTAATATTTTCGTTACTACCACCGGAAACTGCGATATCATCACCATCGGCCACATGAGCCAGATGAAAGACCAGGCAATCGTTTGCAACATCGGTCACTTCGATAATGAAATACAGGTAGACAACCTGGTGAACTATCCGAACATCAAACATACCAATATTAAACCGCAGGTTGACAAATATACGTTCCCGACAGGAAACTCTATCTTCCTGCTGGCAGAAGGACGTCTGGTGAACCTGGGTTGTGCAACCGGTCACCCTTCCTTTGTAATGAGCAACTCATTTACAAACCAGGTACTGGCACAGATGGATTTGTGGCAGATGGCTTACGAAGTGGGTGTTTACCGTCTTCCGAAACGTCTGGACGAAGAAGTTGCCCGCCTACACCTTGAACGTATCGGTGTAAAACTGTCTACATTAAGCCCCAAACAGGCCGACTATATCGGAGTTCCGGTAGAAGGTCCGTATAAGGCTGACCATTACAGATATTAAGGATTAGTCCTTTATAGGAGTAACCTTTTCCCCTCTCGAGAGAGGGCAGGGGGTGTGTTAAAGCCAGTTCATAAGGCAAAAAGATAACACACCCCTTATCCCCTCTCAAGAGGGGAAACAGTTACCATCAGTTGCCATAACCAGTAAAATATGGCACATTAACTAATTGGCACATAATCTATGTTATACCGAAGCAAAGCACCTTTCAGACTGGGAATTGCCGGAGGAGGAACAGATGTTTCCCCCTACTCCAACCTCTATGGCGGTGCAATCCTCAACGTTACCGTCAATTTATATGCCCACGCCACTATCCGCCCGCTCGACAACGGGAAAATCAGGTTTGTCCATATCAATGAAAACATTACAGAAGAATTTGACGCTGTAAGCGAACTGCCTCTCGACGGCCCGTTAGTACTGCAACATGGCATATACAATTCAATCGTTTCGCGTTATAACAACGGAGAACCTCTTTCCTTTGAACTGATTACCCAGATGGACGTCCCATCCGGTTCCGGTCTTGGCACCTCTTCCACCTTGGTTGTCGCCATCCTCGGAGCCTTCACCGAATGGTTGCGGTTACCGCTGGGGAAATATGATATTGCCCATTACGCTTACGAAATCGAACGCATCGACCTGAATATGGCGGGAGGCAAGCAGGACCAATATGCCGCTACCTTCGGAGGCGTTAACTTCATGGAGTTTCTGGAAGACGACAAAGTCATTGTCAATCCTCTCCGCATCGGTGATGATATCTTGCAGGAATGGGCCATGAACACCGTCCTCTTCTACACCGAACAACAGCGTTGCTCCGGAAAGATTATCGAAGAGCAGGCCGAAAACGTCAAAAACAATAAAAACGACTCGCTGGAAGCCATGCACAATGTCAAGCATGAAGCATTCCGCATGAAGAATTGCCTGCTGCGGGAAGAATTGCAGGAACTGGGAAAAGCGCTTAACACAAGCTGGACCAGTAAGAAGAAAATGGCCCGCAACATCTCCAACGAATTTATCGACCATATATACGAAACCGCCATGGCCAACGGTGCCCTGGGCGGTAAAATCTCCGGTGCCGGAGGAGGAGGATTCATGTTCTTCTACTGTCCCGGCAATAGCTGCTACAAAGTGTCCGAAGCATTGGACAAGATGCATATCGGACATATACAACAATTTGAATTTTGTAAGAAAGGATTGATTACATGGACAGTAAAGGAATAATCAGAAAACGGCTAGCGCAACACCGCGACATTATCGAACAGATACTGGCGGACGAGAAGCTGCAGGACACAATTGCACAGATCACTGACACGATTGTCACCTGTTTTAAATACGGTGGAAGGGTTTACTTCTGCGGAAATGGTGGAAGCGCCGCCGATGCACAGCACCTGGCAGCCGAGTTCTCCGGCAAGTTTTATCTGGAACGTGACATTTTGCCGTCTGAAGCATTACACTGTAACTCTTCTTACATCACGGCCGTATCCAACGACCTGAGTTTCGAGATCATCTACTCCCGGCTGATTTCGGGTATCGGAAAGGCAGGCGATGTCCTGGTCGGCTTATCCACTTCGGGCAACTCCGCCAATATCGTAAAGGCGTTCGAGACATGCCATGAAAAAGCAATTACAACGGTAGCTTTTACCGGTGCCGACGGTGGCCGCATGCGTGAACTGACAAAACTCCTCATCAATGTGCCGTCTACCGATACTCCACGTATCCAAGAGGCACACATCACCATCGGGCATATCATCTGTGAATTGGTAGAAGCAGAAATATTCGGAAAGGAATAAGGGATGGAATGTATCATACTGGCGGGAGGAATGGGTACCCGGCTGCAAAGTGTAGTGTCTGATGTTCCCAAATGCATGGCTCCGGTAGCCGGGCATCCTTTCCTGCATTACCTGATTACAACGCTGATTGAAGCCGGATTCAAACATATCATCCTTTCCTTAGGGTACAAACATGAGATTATCGGGGAATGGCTCGGGGCAAACCGCTTCTCCGCCGACATATCGACCGTAGTCGAAGAAGTCCCGCTCGGAACAGGAGGAGCAGTAAAGCTGGCACTTTCAAAAGTCCGTACAGAGAATGTGTTCGTCCTGAACGGCGATACATTCTTCGGTCTGAATTATCCGGAGTTATTAAACCTCCACAGGCAAACCAGCGCATCAGCAACCCTCGCATTGAAAAGAATGGAGAAGTTCAGCAGATACGGGGTTGTCGACATCGAACAGGAATCCCGCCGTATCCTGCGTTTCAACGAAAAGCAATATTGCGAATCGGGCCTTATCAACGGAGGCATCTATCTGATTAACCGCAACGAACTGGACGGCTATCCGGCAAAGTTTTCACTCGAAAAGGATTTCTTTGAGGCAAAAGTCACCACCTCCATCCTTTCCGGATATATATCGGAAGGATATTTCATAGACATCGGTATCCCTGACGATTACGCACAAGCTCAAACAGACTTCAAAGATGGAAGATATAAAGCCTTATAACACATTATTCCTGGACCGCGACGGGGTTATCAACCAGCAACGTCCGCACGACTATGTCAAAACAACCGGGGAATTTATCTTTATCGACGGAGCATTGGAAGCCCTGAGGCTACTCTCCCCCCTGTTCAAACATATCATAATTGTCACTAACCAGCGCGGAGTCGGAAAAGGCATAATGACCCGGAAAGATCTGGAAGAGATACATGCTTATATGATGAATGAAGTCTCCGGACAGGGAGGAAGGATAGATAAGATATATGTTTGTACCGATACCAGCGATTACAGTAAGAACCGTAAACCCAACACAGGCATGGCACTTCAGGCCAAAGATGATTTCCCGGACATTGATTTCCTGAAAAGTATAATGGCAGGAGATAGCATCAGTGACATGCTGTTTGCCAAAAATGCCGGGATGAGAGGAGTATTTATAGGAAACAAATATGGCCCGGGAGAAGTATCAAAAACACTCTACCAGGCCCATTATGCGGATTTGCTGAGTTTTGCTCAGGCTTTCTTCTTATAATGCTTCTTCAGCTCTGCCTCAACGTCTACTTTCTGCTTTAAAATCACCTTGCGGACAAATGCACCGATAAATCCCATACCATAACCGCCTAATTGAATAAAGCTGGTCACGATGGAAAGTAAAGCGATCGGCAGGCTTTTATTGACAAACAGAGATTCCAAGAACAGCGCCAGTATATAAACACCCAACGGCAGTAAAGCCCAGGGACAGATTAACGACGATAACAATAAAAACAACACTCCCAGTACAAAACAGGCAGGCAACAGATGAACCAGCTTCAACGAATCCGGATGCATCTGATATAAATCCACACGCGCCATTCCAAAAACATACACTTGTCTGTAGAATGATTTCAGACTCACGCGGCGCTTATGATACACATAGGCTTCCGGAAACAACTCTACACTAAAACCGGCTTTACGGATACGGGTACTTAAATCAATATCCTCTCCGAACATATCCTTAAAGCCGCCTACCTTCTGATAAACTTCCCGCGAGAATCCCATATTGAATGTACGGGGCACGAACTTCTCCAGCCCTTTCTTACTTCCACGGATACCGCCAGTTGTCAGAAACGAGGTCATCGAATAGCTAATAGCTTTCTGCATCAGGGAAAAAGAGGCATGTGCCCTGTCCGGCCCGCCGAAGCAATCCGCATTCGTCTCTTTCAGATAATTCGTAACCTTCTCGAAATAGTCTTCCGGAATAATACAATCTGAGTCGAAAAAGACCTGATATTTACCTTCGGCACGTTCCATGCCATAATTACGGGTCAGGCTTCTGCCCGAATTCGGTTTGAAAAAGTAACGTACATTCAGCTGGTCTTCATATTCTTTGACTACCTCGTCGCAACGAACCGCTGAACCATCTTCAATAATCAGCACCTCAAAATCCTTGCAAGTCTGATGCAATAAACTTTCAAGCAATTCCCGAACTTCAACCGGACGGTTATATACGGGGATTATGATTGAGTAAGATATCATAAATTTTACTTTTGTTTTTTTCTATAAGCTTGGTTTGGATGATTCGGGATGGTCGGATAAAGACGCTCTAAACGCTCCTGAGCCAAAAGGAGAGGCAATAAAACATTCTTAATGCGAGCGACAGACTTTCCTGTACAAGAAGCTATTGCATCTACCGTCATATATTCCTGAACACAAATATCCTCTATCAAAATCATTAAATCTTCTTTTTTCATTCTTTTCGGAGGTGTCATCGTTTCTCCCGAGGTGTCATCGTTTCTTCCTGGAGGTGTCATCGTTTCTCTTGAGGTGTCATCGTTTCTTCCTGGAGGTGTCATCGTTTCTCTTGAGGTGTCATCATTTCTCCCCGGAGGTGTCATCATTTCTTCAAAAAGATCCTTTTGAACAGATTTTTTCTCTTCGCGTAAATTCAAATGGTAGACAGTCCATCGTCCTTTATTTTCTGCGACCAAGTATCCCTCATTGCATAAATCTTTCAATAACTGAGATATTTCCGTTGAATGTTTATTTATCAGTTGCTGTAATCTGACATTAGACACACATCCTTCCATTTCGGCAGTCGTGAGTGCAATTAATCCGTCACCATATAAATGGGTAATTTCTTCCCCAAAAACAGAGATAAGTTTATTTATACTTTTTTGAGGCAATAACTGCTCCATACTCAGGCACAACTCAACTCTATCCGGACGAGGCAACACATTTATCAGAGGCTTTCTCCAATGTGCTCCTTCCCAGGCATTCATAATCCGAGTGCTTCCGGAACCAGCCTTTTCTCCATACCCTAAAAGCAGAAACATTGTTTGGATACTATTATTACGCGGAACGCTAATGCCTCCTTTATAATATTGAGCTTGACTTATCAGTAGACATCCCGGATTAGAGAATAAGAAACAATCCGTATACTTCTTTATTACAACTCCCCCTATCCCGAAATAATCCGCATGAATCAAAGTATTAGCCAATGCTTCCCGTAAGGCTTCATGAACAGCCCCTTCATCATGCCTTTGACCATTCTTTAGCTTAAATGTTTTCGGAAGAGAACGACTCACCTTAGGCCACACCAAATGAAAAAATTGAAATAGATTAGCCTCCCAGGTCCCATCCGGATAAACTCTGTCTATCCAACGTTCTCCGCTTTCCGGTATCTCTTGATAATCTACATGATAATCAGGAAAAGCCTCTACTATACTTTCTGTTTTACCAAACATCAATAAACCAGCAACCGTCAAGCCTTCTTTTCCTGTATACCTATCCTTTTTCCAACCGCCTAATTTCAGTAATAACCCTTTATCATCCCATTTTAAAAAAGGATGGCCCGGTCTTACACTACCTAGCAACTGACGATATTGAGCGACAGATACTTCATCAAGATCTTCCAATGTATAGTTCTCCAAAATTCTGGAGTCGGGTTTGTCTGGCAAGCTATCGGCAAGCATTCTTTTTACTTCGTCCGGAGTACATTTATAATCTCCCGTATGACAACGCTTATAAGTACCTTTCATCGGATCTGAACCGATATAAACAGGACGATTCCTATAATCAGCACAAGAAATACGGAAGGTTAAAATAAATTGTCCTTCTTGTATCTCAAGCATCTGTACATCATTTTCCAACAATAGATTAAAGCTAACCTTTTCCCTATTATTAACCTGATTCCAAAAATCATCTTGAAACTTACGCATCACCATCTGTGGCAGACCATCATAGAAGCATTGGTCATCCTTTTCTGAAATGCCTAGGATGATGATGCCGCCTTCGGTATTTGCAAAAGAAGAATAAGATTCCCAAAAGCTCTTAGGAAATCCACCTTTCGCACTTTTAAACTCCAGATCAAAAGATTCCGTCAGCAATCCTTTATTCTCCAGAAATTCCACTATGGAACTATAATTGTCTTTCATTCACGACTCTTCTGCCAATATTTCCAGCCGGACCATCCAACTGCAGCAATCAGCAATAACAAGATTAGGAAAGAACTATAAGCAGACACATTAGCGGCAAGCACATAAGTATCCGGATGGAAATCAAAAACGATTGTATGTTCTCCCGCGGGTACCAGCATTCCACGTAAAATCCAGTCGGCACGGAAATGGGTCGCTTCTTTTCCGTCTATTGTAACTTTCCAACCCGGATAATAGATTTCGGAGAAAACTGCCAGTTGTTCTGAAGATGCTTTCGTTTTATATGTCAACCGGTTAGGACGGTACTTTTCCAACACAATCGTTGCCGTGGAATCTACCTGCGGAGTAAAGCCTTCCAGGTCTTTCGCAAAGCGCTTATCCACCACTGCTGTCTTCAACGGATCAATCGTATTCAAGGCTTCAATCTCAGCATCCGCATTTTCTACAATATCCACCTTATCTACAAACCATGCATTTCCATAAGCATACGGATTTCGAATCGGCGCCTGGTCCGGATTATAAATAATATACCGTGTATTCAACATGTTTAAAGAAGGAGAGGCTGCCAGGACAGGCATTATATCCTGTATGCTCTGCGCCTTTTGCAAAGCACCGATAATATTACGGTATTCACCATCCAGACGATAATCAATCAATTCTTGATAACGGCGTAATTTAACGGCATGATATCCTCCAATCGAATGATGGAAGTAAGAAACATTTGTATCCTGCCACGGATTATTCAGTCCAAACACACGGAAAGATTCATCCGTATCCTTAAATATCTCTTTATCAGCAACACTTTCCTTATAAGATTCTTCCGCTTTTTCCTTTACATAATTACTATCGTCCAGATAACGACGGTCGACAGACCATAAATCAACCAATATCAACACGGCCATACCTGCACTCACAATCATAGAAGCAATCGTCTTATTTTTCGCCTTCCAGTACCAAAGCAATAAACCGGCTCCCAACAAAATAAAAATCAAAGAACGCAATGCATCCGACGAAGCCAGCGAAGCACGGTCCATCAACAAAGCTGTATAATACCATTCCGGAACCTGGTTCTGGAACTGTGCATCATAAGCAGAATGGAAATTCAATAATAATGAAGGTATCAGGAAAACAATCAGACAAATACCACCAGTTATGCCTAAAGACCATAAAAAGCCCTTTTTCATCGTTTTATCATCCACATTTCCCCTGAATATTTCCCGTAATCCCCAAATAGCAACAAGAGGAAATACCAATCCTGGAATCACCAGAGCCATTTCTACTGTTCTGAACTTATTATACAACGGCAAATAATGGAACATTATATCATTGAATGCATCAAAATTACGCCCCAAGGCCAGGAATGTAAGGAAAACAGCCCCGCCAAACAACCACCATTTCATCGGGTTACGCACCACGAACATCCCCAATACAAACAAGAAACATACCAATGCTCCAAAATAAACAGGTCCTGATGTAAATGGTTTATCCCCCCAATAAGTATAAGTCTGAACCTCTTTTCCCACCTGGGCACCGTTTTTCTTCAATTCCTTATACAACTCGGAAGAACTGCCTAATGTACCTCCCGAACTACCTCCATATACATCGGGGATCATGACAGTCAATAACTCCTTCCAGCCATAACTCCATTGGAAAGCATAATCTTTATCCAAACCGGAAGAAGCTTTCTCCACTTTTCCCGTTTCGTCTGGTTTAGGCGTCAGTTCAGAGGCTCCACGGATAGAATGTTGTCCCAAATCCCAGTTGGAATACATATGTTTTGCATTGGGAAGGACTGCTAAAACTACACATGCCAGCATAATCAAAGACGTTTTAAGCCAGTCGGCAGTCTGCTTTTCCTTAAGCATCTTGATAGAATATCCCAAATAGATGAAGAAGCATAACAAAACCAGATAATAAGTTATCTGAACATGCCCGTTTAACAAAGAGAAAGCTACTCCTAAAAGGAACAGGACTGCTCCCCAAAGCCATTTTCGTTTAAACAGCAAGAACATACCCGCCAACGTTACAGGCATATACCCTATCACATAAGCCTTTACAATATGTCCCGCTTCAATAATGATTATATTATAAGAAGCAAAAGCAAAGGCAATCGCTCCCGCTATCGCCAGCCACCAGTTCACTCCCATGATGCACATCAACAGATAAAAACAGACCAATCCGGTAAAAACCATGGCAGCATGAGTATATCCCGGAGTCTTCAACCATCCGTCAACAATGCCATAAGAGGGCAATTCCGGAGCCGGACTTCCATATCCCGGTCCATAAGGCATCCCCGAAAACATAGCATCCGACCATACACTAAACTCACCCGGTTCAGCAGTCTTTGCATATTTATCGACCTGACTTCCTCCCATGCCGGCAGCTTTCACATTATCACCTTGTCTGATAACCTTTCCATCAAACACTGCGGGAGAGAAATAAGCCATCACCAACCCTAAAAACAAGACAAGGGCAGCCACATGCTTACCCACATTTTTCATCATACTATGCATAATATGTATCTTCTATATATTTTCGTTTACACTCTACCTTTGAACCACTTAGCAAAATAAAAGCGAATAGCAAACCAGACATGGAGCAAAGATGTTGATATTACTCCATAATACCGGCACATAATATCATATCTTTCTTTCAAAGAGGCTTTGCGCTGGGTCGTACTAACCCCACCATCCAGGAAGTTAGATAATGTCATTCGCGTATTATATATTTTACCTGCTTGTTTCATACATTTGATACACCAGTCGAAATCAGCAGAATAGCGATATGTTAAATCATATAACGGAGCAATACTACGTTTTGTTATAAATGACTGATGACAAACTAACATGCCCATTCGGAAACTTTTCCATGTAAGTTTGTTTGGGGCCTTCAATCTCCGTTGTCCTAACGATTTACCTTCTTCATCAACAATAACTGTTTCTCCATAAATAATATCAGGCAGAACTTTCTTCTTCTGGACTAAAGAGGCAACTCGTTGTACGATATCGGAAGTAAATAAAGAATCCCCGGCATTAATAAACCACACATAGTCGCCCGTAGCCTTCTGAAGACCTTTATTCATTGCATCATAAATACCTTTATCCGGCTCACTTACCCAATAGGAAATTCCGGAAGCATATTGCTTTATAATATCCACCGTCCCATCCGTCGAGCCTCCGTCAATAACGATATATTCAATGTTCGGATACGATTGGCTCAGCACCCCAAGAATAGTCTGCTCTAACCAACGGGAAGCATTATAGGTGATTGTTATGATTGAGAAAACTGGTTGTTGCATTAATTAGACTTTCCTATTTGTATTTACATTAAAAATTTACGGCTTACTTTAGTTTCGCCTTAACAAAATTAACCACCATCTTCGGATTATTGATTGCCTTTTTTATGCCTTTTAAACGGGCATTCAGAATATCCTTCGATAATAACCATTTTAAATCATACCAGAAACCTGAATGGTGAACTTTGTTCTTATCTAATATATATTTAAAGATAGAGTATTTTGAACGCCCTTGAAAATGAAGACAGTAAAAACGGATTAACGAGTTATCACTTTCCAGTTTTCCGTAAGGAAGATTTTCTTTCCAGTAGACTTTCTTTTTACCATTTTTCATTTCAAAACCAGCAGACCATGTAATACAACCATCAAAGCAAGAGCCTTCTATTGGAGTTGCAATATCTATAACATTACATTTAACATTCTCCTGGTACCAAACAAATGCGGTCATATCACAAATCCCACCTAATTTTTTTTCAGACTTCAAGTTTTCATAAATCCCATCCATTTTATTTATATAAGAAGGAGATGTGTACATCAACATCATATAATCGCAGAAACTTTTAATTGAATGAGCATTAAACAAAGAACAGCCTGGCCCCAATTTATTGCAAATAGTAAAATCACAGCCTAAATACTGATTAAAGACATCATCAACATTACAATAGAACAACACATCAGAATCCATACACAAAAAATCCTGCAAGCCATTTTCTTTAACAAAGTCGTTAATGACAAACCACCTTTGAAAACAAAAGAGCTCATAATCATATGGATTAGATGATCTATGCTTATAAATTTCTCCAAAATGTATAAGGCCCTCTGAATAGTTCTTTATATCATAATGCTCTACAAAATCATAGCACTTTGTACTTTCATCACTAATCAGACAAATCCGGCTATTAGGATTAAACAATCGTAACTGCCTCAGTACTATAGGTAAATAGAAAGTATTACCCTTGTGAACTATTAAAATCGGTATATTCATAAGCTACTATAACTCCCCCCAATAATATCAAAATGCATATTTATTATAAACTTCACAAGTATTTTTCACCATCAAATCTATTGAAAAGTCTTTCAGCCTTATCCTTCCTGCATCCCTTAAATCATCAGCAAGATACTTATTTTCAATAACTTTACGTACAGCCTCTGTTATCGAATCCAAATCAGATGGGTCAAAATAAACAGCCGCATTTTCGGCTATCTCAGGGAAACAACTTGCCTTGCTCAAACAAACCGGACAATCATTTTGAAATGCTTCCAATATAGGAATGCCAAATCCCTCATAAATAGATGGGTAAACAAAAGCTAACGCATATCTGTAGAGAGAAGCCAGCTCACTATCTGAAACTGATTTTTGAATAACCCGGTCTATTAATTTGATTTGATTTAATTGTTCCAATTCTTCTCGGCTAAAGGGATTCCCTGTACATACAATTTTTAAATCCTTATATTTGTTCAATAGAGGAACCATTGCCTTTATAAAGTTCCAGAAATTTTTATAGCCTTTACGTTCCCCCACAAACAAAAGATAATTATCAAAAAGAGCCCCCGCTGATTTACAATGCTGCTTATAGCCATGATATACGACTGTAATTTTATCTGCTAATGCCAAACAGTTCAACCAAATCCTTTTTAGTATTCTGGCTAACAGCTATGATATGTGCAGCTTCTTTTGCCAATAAACGTTTATTTTCAGATGTATTATCATACGTCAAGAATAAATCAGGAAACTTCTCATGATTCATATCATGGACAGTAATGACAAAAGGCTTCTTGATTTTTTTATAAAATATGGATCATAATAAGTAGGATGAAACAAATTAAATTCATTCTTCTTTATTGCCTGATTAGACAATGTTGTATTTCTATGATAGTAATATAATCTTTTTAATCTAAAAGGAAGTATATCTGAAAACTTCCTCGTTACGACATCCTCTTTTTCTCTTAAATAATGGTTTTCACTGTATAAGATAGGTAATTCGCCCTCATATCCAAGAGGCAAATCGAATATCAAGTCAGAAAAATATCGGGTAATTCCTCCATATTTTTGCATTGAAAACATTTGATGATCATACAAAACCTTCATAGAGTACCTATTATTTGTTCTTAATATTTATATTTCGCATATATTACACCTTTTCTAAAAATAGAGGAAATATCTATTGAATCATAATCTACATCCGAATAAACATCCAACATATATCCTTTAGAAATAGATAACAAGTAATTATCTCCCAACATTTCGGAAATCATTTTCTCATCATTTGGACGATGGTAGGAACATACTATTATTTTTTTCAGCACTCCATTTTGAATCATTTTCTCTGCTCCTTTTAACATAACTTCTTCTGCCCCCTCAATATCAGCTTTTATAGTAGAAAGATTTATGCCCTTTTCATAAAAATAATCATCCAGCCGAATCATACACCCTTCCGAGTTATCCGATACATATTTATTTATAATACGAACCTTCTCTTTCCAAGGAGAAAAAGTTAAATTAAGAGCTTCTATCCATCCTTCATCGCATTCAAACAAATATAGGGTCTTTACACTTTCAATAAGACTTAATCCCCATATACCTTCAGCTGCACCTATATCCGCTACAATTTCATTTTGAAAAGACATCTCCCCAAATGAATAACTGTGAGGAGAATCTTTATCTTGTTCTATACATAAACACCGATACAAATCCTTTATTGCACTTTTTGATAATTCTCGCTTAAAATAAAGCCTTTTCCCTTTATGATTTACATAGAAGAGTCCATTACTTTTATCTTTTGTCAATTTGATTTTTTGTGTCAAATACTTGTTTCTAAAAGAATAGTTTATTTGTGAAATCAAAGAATATCTTAAATATTCCATAATCTCTTTTTTATCTTGTAAGGGCAATTTACAACTTGCCGACTCCAAATACAATTTAGTTTTTCTAGTTAATCGATACCTTTTGGTGTTGAGAAAAGATTCAATCACATATTTGAAGAACAGTAAAAATCGAATATACATAAAACTCATGATATTTAATACATGCCTAAAAAATAACGCACCAGCCTTTTATAAGAAAAAAATTGGTGGGCAACAGTAAAATCATCAATTTCCACATTTGCCTTTATATAAACCGGATGTTTTAAAGGGAATTTCATTTCCTCAGAAGGAACGAATAAATCATCATTCCGGGCAGTAGTATGTGTAGCCTCAATTGAATGCAGACCAATATTTGTAACTAAGTTAACCATAGGATAAATCGATAATCTATTCTGGAGTCTATGCATAAAAAAATATTGAGCATCCCAGGTATTAATACCCCTATTACCTCCTAACACATCTGAAAGAAAAGTTGAAAAATATATTTCTTCCTTCAAATTTCGGAATAAACCTTTCCGCTTGTACTTGTCGTCTCGAACCTCATTCCAATAAGGAAAATTCACATCATAATCTTTCCAGACCCTCCGCCAGGAAGCCCATCCCCAAATATGGGATACAGAGCAAAAATCATAACTATACTCACTCTTTACATCATTTCGCAAAAAGTTATTTCCCCCAATGTGTCCAATACGCTCATCATCCTTATATTTCAACAATAATTCTTCGCAGAAAGGGAAAAATGACAAATCCGGCAAACAATCATCTTCTAAGATTACACCATATTCTTCACATTCAAAAAACCATGAAATAGCAGTCGAAACAGCCATTTTACAACCTAAGTTAGTATCACGAAATAGAGTATGAACTTCACAAGGCCAATCAATTAAATCAATAATATGACGGGTTTCCTGACTTCGTTTGATTTCATCCGAGCGATTCTCACGTGGAGCATCTGCTGCTATATACAGCTTTGTTGGCTGAATTTGCTTAATGCGTTCAAATACTCTTCGTGTAGTATCCGGACGTGCAAATATTAAAAATAAAATAGGGGTCCGATACATATTTACTTTTTTAGTCCGTTAGCCAAAGCCTCTAAATAACCTCTACCGTTCTTCAAATCTGGTTCCATATAATTACCTTCGGCCCATTCATTCCATGATTTCAATATGACAATTTTGTGTTCATCCGATTTATCAGATATTGACTTAACCACAGTCTCCACATGCTTCTGAAACAAAGCTGGGGTTGAATTTTTTAGTATAGAACCATATTTACCAGTTCTTGGAGAATGATCCCAATTAGGAACTAAAGTAGGATACACATTCTCTCTTTTATCTTCCAGACCAGAGAAATATTTCATTGCATCTTTATATTCATACCAAAATCCATGTTTAAATATCTCTCTATTAATTTTATTAATTGCCATTCTTAACAAAGACAACCCTACTCTTTGATATTCAAACAATCGGACAACATTAACAGCATTATATCCTAGCGCCAACAAAGTATCTATATAATCAGGTCGGTAAGTATGAGCTACAAAATGGATTCCAAAAAGTCCATTTTGTTTGGCAAGTTCTTGCCAACAATCTATAAACTCTTTGGAATCAGGAATTTCCTGCGGTGAAAAAACTAAAAAGAACGGTTTACCATCAACCGTCACATAACGTTTATCCTTAAAAGCAGGCAACACATCATAAAAATGTTTTTTGTAATCTTCTATTCCATTATAAGTTTGTCTCATTACTGGCTCTTTAGTTTTCAAGCCACAATAAATACCATGCCAACTATGATTAGCCCATGCAAGACAAAAAGGGAAATCAGGCTTTCCCGAAGATAATACTTCATTAAATGGGCGTTCTAACAATCTGCGTCCATTACCAAACCAATAATGCCAATAGCAAAAACCTTCAACACCATATTCTCTAGCCATCTCTGCCTGAGCTTCTCTTGTTTCAGAAACTCTAAGATCATAATAACCTAAATCTGCAGGAATTTGCGGTTGATAATGTCCTCGAAATAGAGGTTTAGCTTTACCTACATTTGTCCATTCTGTAAAACCTTTACCATACCACTTGTCATTTTCCGGTATAGGATGATATTGAGGTAGATAGAAAGCTAATACTCTTGCTTTATTATTTTGTTTCATTAAAAAATCGTTTGTTCTCCTGTTTTTCCAATCATACCATGATAAAAACCATACAATAGGCCTTTTATCTTAGCGAACTTATTATCTTCGTAACATATAACAAAAAATAATCTTTTATAGAACCAATAGTACAGAAATCCTTTCCAATTAGCCCATGGATATAAGCGTTTTGTTATTATACCATTTCTTACAATATAATAAGATCTTACTGGCGAATATTCATTGGGAAAGAATGTTTTCCACAAAAATTTATGTTTTGTCTTTTGGTATCCGGCACCATGAACTAAGTATACTTGTGGCATCACACGGGTAGTGATGCCACTTTTCTTTGCACGCAAAGAAAACTCAGTGTCTATCGCATCAATGAAAAAGTCATCCCGAAACAAGCCGATTTTAGAAAAAACTTCTACAGGATATACACTTCCAGATGTCATCGTTGTTTCTACTTCAATAAAGCCGTCATCTATAGATGTATACAATGCTTTGTCATGAAGCAAATAGTTCGGGGAGAAAATAGACCTGATATTTGATTCCTTGATCGTTTTCAAATACAACTTGAAATCTTTTTTCACAAAATGACTATCCTGATCCATCGTCAATAAATAGTCATATTGATTTTCTTTCGCATACAAGATAGCTTTATTTAAAGCTTTTCCTATTCCTAGATTTTTACCTACTCCCATCAAAACGATTTTCTCTTCCCAAGTTGGAAAATGCAAATCCAATTGATTTCCAGGGGTATTATTCCAAATAATCAACTTATCAAGTAAATCTATATATGATGCGATATTTTTCCAAACTTCATCAGTTGGGTAATAAAATATCACGATTCCAAGCGTTTTCATATTATTTCAACTTACGCCCTAGTATATAAATATTATCCCAGCCTTCCTGAGAATATATAATCTCCAAATTAAAGTATGAGAAAATCTTTTCCAATAGCTTAACAGTAAAAATATGATGATGAAAACAACGATTTTCATCATTTTTCATAGACGTCCTATGAAAACATCTTTGTTATTACCCACAACATCCTTATCCGGATCATGCAATTCTATTATTTCATCGAAATGCGTCATATCGTTTTCATTCACATCATTTGCATAGTCCTCCAACAAATGAGAAAAGGAAGTATCGGGTCTTCTATGATCAAAATTAGAAATTTTATTAGGTAAAATAAGAAGGATATATCCACCTGCATTCAATACGTTCAACCAACTTTTAACGGCTTTGAGTGGATTAGCGACATGCTCTAAGCAATTTGATGAAATGATAAAATCATACATTTTACCGACAATCATTTTTATTTCTGTTGCTTCTCCTATGAATTGAGTTCCTAAATTTACACCTTTGTATTTGTATGTACCTTGACTCAAATTACCCTCCCAAACCGTTTGATAAGAGTAGTTACATCCATCAACCCTATTAGCCACAGAATAGATCGGCAAATTACCTTCTTTACTAAAAATATAAGATCCTCCGCCTACTTCCAAGCCGTTCTTATTCTTAAACAACGGTAAAAATTCTATCAGCTTCCGTTTAATCTGAGGTTCCTTGAAACAATATTTAAGAGCCTGTGGATTACGGATATAATTTAATATGGTCCCTAAAAAACAATTATAAATTATCACCCTAAATCCTACAGGAAGTTTTCTATACAATTTTACAATCATACAATATGCTGTTTCTATTTATTTTTTAAAAATAAAAGAAATACTCTCTCTCAATACAACAGACCTCGTTAGCCACAATATCAAAATATACAGTACCGCTACAATAACAATTTTGGCAGTAAGCAAATAATACAAATTATTAATACCTATTGTTGCAAACCAAGATATAGAAAAACAGAAAAAAACGAGTAATAAATAAGGAGAAATATCCCGCAATAACTCAATTGTTTGAATACCAATATATTTTTTACCACAAAAATGCCATCCAAAATTTAATAAAAGAGTAAGAGCGGAACATCCTATTATCATTGGGAAAATTCCATAAGAAGCTAAAAATAAAGCCAATAATAAATTAAGACCATAAAAAGTAGAACTTACATAAAGTATAATGTTCGACTTGCCATGAGAAAATAGTATTGCCCAATATAAATTAGTAATAAAACTAAATGAATACGCAATAGTCAGAATTTGAAGATAAGGAACACTATTGAGCCACTTTTCTCCAACTGTTAGTAATATAAACTCTTTGGCAACAAAAGCCAGTCCCAATAATACAGGAAAAGAAATAAAAGCACCAAATCGTAACATTTTTCTAAAAACTTTCTTCTGTCGTTCTTTGTCATCCGCGACCTCAACCAAAACAGGTTGTGCCACCCCCTGTATCATATTGCTTATTGTCATATTCCCTAAGACCATCCATTTATTCCCTTGTGAATAGTAACCCGTATCTGTATCTGTATAGAATTTACCCAACAGTACAGAAAAAATATTCATATTCACTTGCCCTAAAATATTATTAAATAATATTTTAGAACTAAATCCAAACATTTCTTTGATTGGAGAAAGATCAAAGGAAAGGGTTGGTCTCCACCCAGAAAAACACCAACGCAATAAGGTTGCCACTAAACATTGAGAAACTAATTGTATAGCTAATCCCCAATAGGCAAAATCCAGCAATGCAAATATTAAGCCAACTCCTCCTGAAATAGATACAGCAGCGACATCAATAATTCCTCGTTGCTTCACCTTTAACCTCTTAAATAAAATAGCATTATGTGCTATCCCAAAACTTGAAATCAAGAAACTTAAGAATAATACACGGGAAAGATTAAGAAGAACCGGTTTATTATAAAATTGGGCAATCAGAGGAGCAGCAAGAAATAAAATCATATAAATAACTATTCCACAAAACGCACTAAACCAAAAGACAGCATTATAGTCCTCATGCCGAATAGTCTTTTTATTAATCAACGCCGTAGTAAAGCCACTATCCATAATCGTATTGGCAATAGCACTAAAAATAGCAAGCATAGCCACCAATCCATAGTCATCCGGACTAAGTATACGGGCTATCACAATCCCAAATACCATTCCTATTATTTGTTGGAAGAACGTACTAATCCCTCCCCAAAAAAGGCCTTTAGCCGTTTTATCTTTCAAAGTTTCCTCAGCCATAATCACTAACAGGAATAAGGCATTTCTAATTTTAGTTTTGATTTTTCTTTCAAAACAACTGTCATACTCTCATTTAAACACTTATACAGTTTCAATTTCATTACACACAGGCTATGACAGTATACATGATAGATACAAACTACCCTATCATACTATCATAAAAACAGCTATCTTTTTTCAAACAGTATATTGTTTATTTTCAAAGATATAACTATATAAATCATTGACACCCGGGTCTTAACCATCTCCACACCCGGGTGTCAGCACCGTTCAAACCGGGGTATAAAAACTGTCGAAATAGGGGTCCCGGGAAAATTTTCTCCCTGTTTTAGCTAAAAAAGATAACTACTTTGACAAATTAAATGCCATACTTAACACAAAACAGACGGAGAGTAGGACGGTAATGACAGTTTATGATAGTTCTATGATAGATAAATTCATCAACCATCATAGTTATATATCCTGTAAATCAAAGAGTACAAACAAAATATGATAGTATGATAGTTATTTTTCAAAAAACTTCTTTATGACCAATCACTCTTATCTTCTTTTCACCGTATGCTTAAACTTTAAAACAGCCAGATTCAATTCTATTGTCGTTTCCGAATCTGTTACTTTCGGTTCATCATCTAATAAGTCAGCCATTAACTCACTCGTGCGCTGCATAAGTGTTTTCTGCTGTGCTTCATCGGCGGTAGGTAACTGTAAAACAGTTCTGGACAATTCCTTGATTCTTGCAAAAGCTTCAACGATTGCGATTGTTGTCTGCGTTGCCTTGTTACTTTTCAGGATTGTTGCCAACATGTAAAGTCCTTTTTCAGTAAAAGCTGTCGGAAGAGCTGTTGAATGTTTTAAAGGATTGAACCGGTCAAAATTTTTGACCAGTTCGGCTTTCTCAACTTTATTACATTCGATTAAATATCCGGCAGGAAATTTATCCGGATTATTTTTGACTGCCTGATTTATTTCTTTTGTTTCTACATCATAAAGCATAGCGACATCCCTGTCAAGCAGAACTCTTTGATCCCGTAATTCAATTATGCAACTTTCTACATCACTGAATCTAATCACATTTTCTTTCATAGTTAATTAATTTTAGTTTACAATATGTATTTACCTCCCTATACAATGATAAACAAACCCGTTCTCCTCCATCTCCTTGATATCATAAATATTACGGCCATCAAGAACCAGCGGGGTAGCCATCAGTTTCTTTATTGCAGACCAAGAAGGCATACGGAACTCTTTCCATTCCGTTACAAGCATCAGGGCATCGGCATCCACTACTGCATCATAAATATCTTTTGCATAATGGATAACATCTCCGATACGACGTTTGGATTCTTCTACAGCTACAGGATCATAAGCATATACTTCACAACCTGCCGCCAACAGTTTTTCTATCAAAACCAAAGAAGGAGCTTCGCGCATATCGTCTGTTTCAGGCTTAAAAGCCAGTCCCCAGATAGCGATACGTTTACCTCTCAGGTCTCCATTAAAATGCTTTTCGAGTTTATGGAACAAAAGAGATTTCTGTTCGTCATTTACTTCCTCGACTGCCTGAAGGATACGCATCGGATAATTATTTTGCTTGGCTGTATTGATCAATGCTTTCACGTCTTTAGGAAAACACGAACCGCCATAACCGATACCGGCATACAGGAAACGGTTACCGATACGATTGTCGGAACCGATACCTTTACGTACCATATTCACATCCGCACCGATAATCTCACACAAGTTGGCAATATCGTTCATAAAACTGATACGGGTAGCCAACATGGCGTTCGCTGCATATTTGGTCATCTCGGCAGATGGCACATCCATAAAAATCACACGGAAATTATTTAAAAGGAAAGGACGGTACAGACGAGTCATCAGCTCTTCTGCACGCTCAGATTCTACACCAACAACAACACGGTCCGGACTCATAAAGTCACTGATCGCTGCTCCTTCCTTCAGAAATTCAGGATTAGAAGCTACATCGAACTCGATCTCTACTCCACGTTTATCGAGTTCTTCCTGGATAGCCCGGCGTACTTTCTTTGCCGTACCGACGGGAACCGTACTTTTTGTTACGACCAGAATATGTTTCTTCATATTCCGACCGACAGTACGAGCTACCTCAAGCACGTATTTCAAATCGGCGCTACCATCCTCATCGGGAGGCGTACCTACGGCACTGAACAAAACTTCCACTTCGTCCAGGCATTCAGTAAGATCGGTTGTAAATTGTAATCTTCCGGCCTGCTGGTTACGATGGACCATATCTTCCAGACCGGGTTCATAGATAGGGATTATCCCCTTTTTAAGGTTTTCAATTTTTTCGGTGTTAACATCTACACAAAAAACTTCGGTCCCCATTTCTGCAAAACAGGTTCCGGTAACCAGGCCGACATAGCCTGTTCCTACTATCGCTATTTTCATAATTTATAATCAAAATGCAAAATTAAAGGCTCTTGAAATATTTAATTGTATCTATCAAACCTTCTTCCAAACGGATTTTAGGTTCCCAGCCATTCAGTTTTTCTTTTGCTAAAGTAATATCCGGTTTACGCTGTTTGGGATCATCAGAAGGAAGAGGGGTAAATATTATTTTTGATTTCGAATTAGTCATCTTCAATATGATCTCTGCCAACTCCAGCATGGTGAACTCTCCCGGATTGCCTAAATTGACAGGTCCGGTAAAGTTTTCGGAAGCCATCATACGAACCATACCTTCCACCAGGTCGTCGACATACTGGAAACTACGGGTTTGCTTTCCATCACCGTAAATAGTAATATCTTCACCTTTCAACGCCTGCATGATGAAGTTGGAAACAACCCGGCCGTCATCCGGACGCATACGGGGACCATAGGTATTGAAAATACGGATAATCTTAACGTCTACCTTATTCTGGCGATGATAATCCATGAATAAAGTTTCCGCACAACGTTTGCCCTCATCATAACAGCTGCGCAAACCGATCGGATTCACGTTTCCCCAATAACTTTCTTCCTGGGGATGGACGATCGGATCACCGTAAACTTCACTGGTAGAAGCCTGAAGAATACGTGCTTTGGTACGTTTAGCCAACCCAAGCATATTGATAGCACCGATAACAGATGTTTTAGTCGTACTCACCGGATCGAACTGGTAATGTATCGGAGATGCCGGACAAGCCAGATTGTAAATTTCATCAACCTCCACATAATACGGGAATGTCACATCATGACGAACCAGCTCAAAATAGGGATTGTCCAGTAAATGAACAATGTTTTGTTTCAGACCTGTAAAATAATTATCCATACAAATCACATTATTCCCGTCTTTCAGCAGGCGTTCGCAAAGATGAGAGCCGATAAAACCGGCTCCTCCGGTAACTAAAATCTGTTTCATGCTATCTGTTCAATTTGAGTTTTTCTATATATCTCAGTCCTTTTCATAAGAATGAGAGCACAACAATGTTGGTCAGTCCCATGCCGGGAATGACAAAACTTCCACAAAGATAGGAATTTGAAGGGATTCTTTCCCTTCTAAAATCGTTATTTATACGAAAGGGGAATTACCGATCATCATTTCTTATTCAGAATCGTTACTTTTGAGCATAGATGCGCTGTATAATGTCCACTACTTTCATACCTTCCAGTACGTTGGTCGTGATACATTCAGATCCTGAACCGGAAAGGACACGGACCACATTGCGGATCACGAAATTATGATTCTGAGCCGATCCCTTGTAAGGGCCGTAATCATTACCCGGGTTGGTTGGGGCCAGTTCGGGCATTTCATACTCCTTCACATGGCAATATTCCACTTCGTTCATATATTGACCGCCGATCTTTACACTGCCATTCTCGGCCACGATCAGCATACTGCTTTCCATATTCCTGTTCCATACAGAAGTTGAATAATTCAGACTACCCATTCCTCCGTTCACGAAGTTGAAGTTTACGAAGCCTGAATCTTCAAAAGCAGTCAGTTTCTCGTGATTGAAATCTGCGAAACGAGCCTGGATATTACAAATATCGCCAAACAGCCAGTACATGATATCAATAAAATGGGAGAACTGGGTGAAAAGCGTACCCCCATCCAATGCTGCATCCCCATGCCAGCCACCGGTTTATAATAACGTTCGTCACGGTTCCAATAGCAGTTCAACTGAACCATGTATATTTTACCCAATTTCCCGGAGTCGATCATATCCTTAATCCACACGGAAGGAGGGGAATAGCGGTTCTGCATGACGCAAAATACCTGTTTACGGTATTTCAAAGAAGCATATACCACCTTCTCCGCATCAGCCAGTGTCAACGCCATCGGTTTTTCTATCACCACATTACAACCGGCTTCGATGGCTTGTACCGCCATAGGTGCATGCAAACCGTTCGGAGTACAGATATTAATGACATCTATCTGAATGCCACTCTGCAATAATTCCTGCAAACCGGCAAAAAAAGGAACTTCATACGCCTCTATTCCCAATTCTTCGCGAGGACGAATATCGCATAAAGCGACTAATTCGGCATCCTGATCACGGGTTACCATCTCGGCATGGCGCTTTCCGATATGACCACAACCGACTACAGCGAATTTTATCTTATTTTCTTTCATATTTTATCAAATGTGAACTATCCGATTATTGACCGATTGTACCTAGCTCCCCTCTCAAGAGGGGAATTGGTTACTACCGTCACTATAAACAGATAGCTCAAATCTTTCTATTTTCTAACTCCTTTACCAATACATCTATTATATATTCCTGTTCTTCCACTGTCATCTCCGTATGAATCGGCAAGGATAGGACACAGTTGCTTAAACGGGCTGCATTTTCCATACTTCCGGGGGTACGTGCCATCCATTTATAAGCATCTTGTGCTTGTAAAGGAACGGGATAGTATACCATGGTAGGAATACCTTTCTCTTTAAGAGCCGCTTGTAATGCCTCCCGATGCTTTGCCGTATCGGGATACTCCGGAACCGGTTTCAACTGAACCGTATATTGATGATAGACATGTGTCGAGAAATCACTCTTCTTCGGAAGAATCAACTGCTCGCATGAAGCCAAACCTTCGTCATATCTTCGGGCAACGACCTGCCGGGCTTTTGTAAACTCATCGATATACTTCAGCTTCACATCCAAAACAGCGGCATGCAGGGTATCCAGACGAGAGTTACATCCTATGAGCTTATGATGATATTTAACTTCCTGACCATGATTTGCGATCATACGGATACGCTTTGCCAGACTCTCATCAGAAGTCATTAAAGCGCCTCCGTCACCAAAACAGGCCAGCGGCTTGGAAGGGAAAAACGAAGTCGTACCGATAACGCCCATTGTCCCCGTTTTCTTCACCTGCCCATCCGGGAAAGTATATTCCGCACCAACGGACTGCGCATTATCTTCTATCACATGAAGATGATACATGCCGGCTATTCTCAGGATCGGAGCCATATCGCAGGACTGGCCGAACAGGTGAACTACAATGATTGCCTTGGTATTACGGGAAATAGATTCTTCTATTTTACGGGGATCGATATTATAGGTTCGCGGATCTACATCCACCAGCACAGGAGTCAATCCCAGCAAAGCGATCACTTCGGCAGCTGCCACATAGGTAAATGCCGGAACAATCACCTCATCCCCCGGCTGCAACTGCAACGCCATCAAAGCGATCTGAAGAGCATCCGTACCGTTCCCGCAAGGAATCACATAGGGAATATCGAGATATTCAGCCAAGTGATCGCCAAAAGCCTTCACCTGAGGACCATTGATAAAGGCACTGCTTTCAATAACAGTTTGCATGGCGGCATCTATCTCCTCTTTCAGGCGATGATACTGACCTTGCAAGTCAACCATTTGTATATGTTTTTCAGACATCTTTCCTATTGTATACCACTGTTTATCTTATGAAGATTAAAACGTTCCAAATAATCTTTTATTGCATAAAAGACCTTTAACATTCTTTTCTATGATAAGTGAGAGCTCAGGGACTCTTACCTATGAGAGAGCCGGGACTCTTACAGATAAGAATACCGGCTCTATTATCATTCATACCTCCGGCACTCTTACGTTCCATAGCACCGGAGATCTTATGTTATTTTACTTCGCTACCCGGTTTCACTTCTTTTTCCGGAGTGATGACAGACAGCTTGCCATCGAAGTTTTCAGCAGAGAGGATCATACCTTCCGATACGATGCCTTTCAACTTACGCGGAGCAAGGTTGGCAATAAAACAAACCTGCTTTCCGACCAACTCTTCGGGGGCATAATGCTGGGCGATACCGGAAACGATTGTACGTTTCTCCAAACCGTCATCGATACGGAACTGCAACAATTTGTCGGCCTTAGGCACCTTTGTACATTCCAGGATCGTTCCCACACGGATATCCAGTTTTGTGAAATCATCGAACGCGATGTTTTCGCGTATCGGTTTCGCTTTATAGTTGGCTTCTTCGTTCGCTTTCTTTGTATCCAGCAACTTCTGAACCTGCGCTTCGATCACACTGTCTTCGATCTTTTCAAACAACAGTTCGGATTTGCCTAGCTGATGTCCGGCTTCCAGCAAGTCGGTTGCGCCCAGACGGCTCCAGCCTAACGGTTCTACATTCAACATCTTGTTGAGTTTCTCCATGCTGAACGGCAGGAACGGTTCGAAAGCAATAGCCAGGTTGGCTGTGATCTGCAAAGCGATGTTCATGATCGTTGCCACACGAGTCATATCTGTCTTTGCCAGCTTCCAGGGTTCCGTATCTGCCAGATATTTGTTACCGATACGGGCCAGGTTCATGGCTTCTTTCTGAGCATCACGGAAATGATAGGTGTCGAGCAGACGCTCCACATTTGCTTTTACATCTTCGAAGTCTTTCAAAGTCTGACGGTCATAGTCAGTCAGTTCGCTTACTGCCGGCACTTTTCCTTCGAAATATTTCTCAGTCAGCACCAGGGCACGGTTTACGAAGTTACCCAGGATGGCAACCAACTCGTTATTATTGCGTGCCTGGAAGTCTTTCCAGGTAAAGTCGTTATCTTTTGTTTCCGGCGCATTGGCAGTCAGGACATAACGTAATACATCCTGTTTTCCCGGCATATCCACCAGATATTCGTTCAACCATACCGCCCAGTTGCGGGAAGTAGAGATCTTGTCGCCTTCCAGGTTCAGAAATTCATTGGCAGGCACATTCTCCGGCAGATTGAAAGTACCTTCGGCCTTCAACATGGCTGGGAATACAATACAATGGAACACGATATTATCCTTACCGATGAAATGTACCATCTTGGTTTCAGGATCTTTCCACCAAGTCTCCCAACTGTCGGGAAGTAATTCTTTTGTATTGGAGATATAACCGATCGGCGCATCGAACCATACGTAAAGCACTTTGCCTTCCGCTCCTTCCACCGGAACAGGAATACCCCAGTCCAGGTCGCGGCTTACGGCACGCGGTTGCAATCCCATATCCAGCCAACTCTTGCATTGTCCGTACACGTTTGGTTTCCATTCTTTATGATCTTCCAGAATCCATTTACGCAGGAACGGTTCATGCTTATCCAAGGGCAGATACCAGTGTTTGGTCTCCTTCATCACCGGTTCGCTACCACTAATGGCAGACTTCGGTTGATCAGGTCTGTTGCATTCAACGATGTACCGCAGGCTTCGCACTGGTCACCATAAGCCTTTTCGTTGCCGCAATGCGGACATGTACCGGTTATATAACGGTCGGCAAGGAATTGTTTAGCTTCCTCGTCGTAATATTGTTCGCTGGTCTTTTCAACAAACTCTCCTTTTTCATACAGGGTACGGAAAAAGTCCGACGCCACCTGACGATGCGTAGGCGAAGTTGTACGTGAATAGATATCGAACGAGATGCCGAACTCCTCGAAAGACTTCTTGATAATACCATGAAAACGGTCCACTACATCCTGCGGTGTAACACCTTCTTTCTTAGCACGGAGGGTAATAGGCACACCATGTTCGTCCGATCCCCCGATCATCAATACCTCTTCCCCCTTCAGACGAAGGTAACGGGCATAAATATCGGCCGGTACATACACCCCGGCCAGATGTCCGATATGTACCGGTCCGTTCGCATACGGCAACGCCGTAGTTATCAGCGTTCTCTTAAAATGTTTTTCCATACCTTGTGTTCTCTTTTTGAGGGGCAAAGGTACGGAATAATTTTTACAATCCCCAGCTCTCCCTGTCCAGATTCCGGTAATTGATGGCTTCGGCAAGATGGCGTGTTTCTATCTTTTCAGAGGCATCAAGGTCGGCAATGGTACGGGCAACTTTCAGGATACGGTCGTAAGCACGGGCAGAAAGGCTCAGACGTTGCATAGCCGTTTTAAGAAGAGACAGGCAAGCGGCGTCGGGTACAGCATATTTATGCAGAAGTTGCGTGGTCATCTGTGCATTGCAATATACACCTTCGTAGTCGGCAAAACGTTTTTCCTGGATCGAACGGGCATTAACAACCCGTTCACGGACAGCTGCACTGGGTTCAGACGGACGTTGTTCGGATATCTTTTCAAAAGGGACTGGTACAATCTCCACCTGTATGTCGATCCGGTCGAGCAACGGACCGGATACACGGTTCATATATTTCTGTACCGCACCCGGAGGACAAAGACAGGGACGGTCGGGATGGTTGTAATAACCACAGGGACAAGGATTCATCGAGGCAACCAGCATAAAACTAGCCGGATAATCGACCGAGAAACGGGCACGCGAAACAGTGATCTTCCGATCTTCCAACGGTTGTCGCATCACCTCCAAAACACTCCGGTTGAATTCCGGCAATTCATCGAGAAACAACACGCCGTTATGAGCCAGACTCACTTCACCCGGTTGAGGATAAGCACCGCCTCCCACCATTGCCACATTTGAAATGGTATGATGCGGCGAACGGAACGGACGTTGCACCATCAGGGAAGTTTCCACACCTATCTTTCCGGCCACAGAATGTATCTTAGTTGTCTCCAACGATTCGTGTAAAGTGAATGGCGGAAGGATCGTGGACAGCCGTTTTGCCAGCATTGATTTTCCGCTTCCCGGCGGCCCGATCATAATCAGATTATGACCTCCTGCCGCAGCGACTTCCAGAGCACGTTTTACATTTTCCTGGCCGCGTACATCAGAGAAATCAAACTCGAACTGCTCCTGACGAGCATAAAATTCTTTCCTCGTATCAACAACAGTCTGTTCCAATTCGCGCTTTCCGCCCATGAATTCGATCACCTCTTTGATATTTTCGACTCCATAAACCTCCAGATTATTGACAACAGCGGCCTCACGGGCATTCTGCCTGGGCAATATGAAACCCTTAAAACCTTCTTCCCTAGCTTTAATAGCAATAGGGAGCACGCCTTTTACCGGTTGCAGGCTTCCGTCCAACGATAGTTCGCCCATCAGGATAAACTTATCCAGCCGCGAAGCGTCCAATTCCTCGGCGGCTGCCAGTATCCCGACTGCCAGTGGCAGATCATAAGCAGAACCTTCCTTCCGAATATCGGCAGGTGCCATATTAATCACAATTCGATTACGGGGAAATTTATATCCACTCACCTGAAGCGCAGAAATGATACGTTCGTGGCTTTCACGTACAGCTACATCGGGAAGACCTACCAGAAAAAATTGGATTCCCTTCGTACAATTTACTTCAATGGTGACAATAGTTGCAGAGATGCCCTGCACCGCGGCTGCATAAGATTTTACTAACATAATTAATGATTTTGGTTGGAAGTTTATAATTCGTTATCTCATTTTTCTACCAGTTTTTCAAGTGTTTGTTCTATTTCTACACCGTTGTCCGTTTTCATGATGATCTTTCCATCCTCATCAATCAGAAAACAGCGAGGAAGTGCATTCACATTATACAGATCAACGAGCATTGTTGCTTGTCCGGCAGAATCGGTTACCAAATTCCAGTTGATACTATCCTTTGCCAACAACTTGCGTACTTCCTGCGGGTCGTCATCAAGACTGATCAACAGCATATCGACTTTCTCTTTCGGATACTTCATCGCGACCTTATCCAAAAACAGATCTTCTGTCTGGCACATATCGCACCAAGGAGCCGTAAAGGCAAGTAGCAAATATCGCTGCGGGAACGAATCCAGACTCACAGTATGTCCATATACATTCTTTACATTAAAACCCGGAGCTTCCGCGCCCAAAGAAGTTCGCTGTGCTTTCATGCTGTAATCCTGCAATTTACGAATCAGATAAAAGTCTTTCAATTTCGGACTTAACACGGCCAGCAATTCATCCATTTTGCGGGTATCATCCGGATTCATAAAATAATATTGCAATAAAACAGCCGAAGCTTCTTCATCCGGATGTTCTTGTATATATTCCATCGCCCGTTCACTCAGGGTATGGTTTACATTCGTCAGACGGGAAGGGATATCAGTTTCTTCCGTTGTATTTGTATGACTGCTTTTATTCGTTAATATCTTGATCAGGTCTGCCTGTTCCTTCAGCAGGGGAGCAACACTTTTACGGAAAGAATTCAACTGGTCGTTGACACGTCCGCCTTTCACCTGAAGCAAAGCCGGGTAAAGAGCATCGCCGGTTATGGTGACTTTCTCTCCTTTCATCAGGTAAGCCGTAGTCCAGCATTTTTTATTATCGAAGAAAATCGTTACGGTATTGAAGTCTCCTTCGTTCCGTTTCAGGGAGAATTGTCCGGGTTTCTCACAGGTTATGGTATCAACAACTTTATAATTGTCATTCTCAAAAACAGCATATAGCGTCTCATCTTCCAAATTAGACAACTTGCCTTCTATTCGGTAAGAGACGTCCTTGCCGCACGACGACAAAAACAATGCGACTCCTAAAATCAGTAATAAACGTTTTATCATTATACCTTAAACCCACACATTAACGGATAATACGCGGTAAAGATAACAATAGATTTTAAAACAAACTAACATTTATGATAAAATTAATGTAGATATACAAAAAAAAGCGCAGAACGGTATGTTCTACGCTTTTTGATGATATTATTCTTAACCTTTGGTAAGATTTACCTCTGGCGTTTGAATTACAATTTCGGACCAGCAGAAACCAAAGCCTTACCAGCTTCGTTGCCTGTGAACTTAGCGAAGTTCTTCTGGAAACGAGCAGCCAAATCTTTAGCCTTTTCATCCCACTGAGCAGCATCAGCGTAAGTGTCACGAGGATCAAGGATCTTCGGATCAACACCCGGAAGTTCTGTCGGAACAACGAAGTCGAAATAAGGAATAACCTTAGTCGGAGCTTTGTCGATAGAGCCATCCAAGATAGCGTCGATGATACCTCTTGTATCTTTGATAGAGATACGTTTACCGCTACCGTTCCATCCAGTGTTAACCAGATAAGCCTTAGCACCAGTCATTTCCATTTTCTTAACCAGTTCTTCACCGTATTTAGTCGGGTGCAATGACAAGAAAGCAGCACCGAAACAAGCAGAGAATGTAGGAGTCGGTTCAGTAATACCACGTTCTGTACCTGCTAATTTAGCTGTGAAACCAGAAAGGAAGTAGTACTGAGTTTGTTCCGGAGTCAGGATAGATACCGGAGGCAATACACCGAATGCATCAGCAGACAGGAAAATAACCTGTTTTGCGTGCGGACCTTTAGATACCGGCTTAACGATGTTTTCAATGTGATAGATAGGATAAGAAACACGAGTATTTTCTGTTACGCTCTTATCTGCGAAATCAATAGTACCGTCAGCAGCAACTGTTACGTTTTCCAACAGAGCATCGCGTTTGATTGCGTTGTAGATATCCGGTTCGCTATCTTTGTCCAAGTTGATAACCTTAGCATAGCAACCACCTTCGTAGTTGAATACACCTTCGTTATCCCATCCATGTTCGTCATCACCGATCAACAGACGTTTCGGGTCAGTAGACAAAGTAGTCTTACCTGTACCAGACAGACCGAAGAAGATAGCTGAGCTAGTTCCTTCTTTATCCGTGTTTGCAGAACAGTGCATAGAAGCGATACCACGAAGCGGGTTCATGTAGTTCATGATAGAGAACATACCTTTCTTCATTTCACCACCGTACCAAGTGTTCAGGATAACCTGTTCTTTAGTCTTCAGGTTGAAAACTGTAGCAGTTTCAGAATTCAGCCCCAGTTCTTTATAGTTGTCAACTTTTGCTTTAGAAGCGTTGAAACATACGAAATCAGGTTCACCGTAGTTAGCCAGTTCTTCAGCTGTCGGACGGATGAACATGTTAGTTACGAAATGTGCCTGCCAAGCTACTTCCATGATGAAACGAACTTTCATACGAGTTGCTTCGTTTGCACCGCAGAATGTATCGACAACGAACAGACGTTTGCCTGACAATTGTTTTACAGCTTTAGCTTTCAGATCAGCCCATGCTTCTTCAGTACAAGGCTTGTTATCATTTTTATATTCTTCAGAAGTCCACCATACTGAGTCTTCGCTGGCTTCATTCTTTACAAAGAATTTATCCTTAGGTGAACGACCTGTGTAAACACCTGTCATTACGTTTACAGCACCCAGTTCTGTTACCTGACCTTTTTCAAAACCTTCCAAAGATGGTTTTGTTTCTTCTGCGAACAGAACATCATAAGACGGATTGTGTAAAATTTCTGTTACACCGGTAATTCCGTACTTGCTTAAATCTAAATTAGCCATTCTTGATAATAATTTAAATGATTGACTTTATATAACTTTTCTCTCTCGCGAAATTAAAATAACAGGGCTCCAATACCTACATCTAACTTGCTATTATCGCGCCTTGTTAAGACCGGTACAAAAGTAATACATTTTTTTATAGCTGGTACTCTATTAAGGAAATTTTTCAGTAATAATTGCTCTTTTCCATGCAATTAACAAATCGGATAATCAATTTGCAAACTGCACTTTACAATCTAGAACAAAAATGTCAAAATATGACTCTTGTAAAAAAAACATTTTTTTCAATGAGAGTGAGTAGATTTTTTTAATATTTGTGTTCTGTTACTGAAATAAGGAATCTAACCAGTAATATTTTTATGCAAAAAAACACAAAGATTACAGTAGATACAACCACAACAGAATATTCCGATCAAATGATCTGGGAACAATTCCTTCATGGAGATGACGAAGCTTATACATATATTTATAAACAATATTCTCAGGCATTGTATGCTTACGGTATGCACTTTACACCTGATAGCGGATTAGTAGAAGATTGTATACAAGAAGTATTTGTAAAAATATATCAGAATCGTAAACATCTTCAAACGACCGACAATATCAAACTATATCTTTTTATTGCACTGAAAAATAATTTGTTCAATGTATTCCGGAAGGATATACCTACAGTCAAATAGATACAATCGAACCGGTCTTTGCTGCAGAATACACGATCGAAGATGAAATTATTAATAATGAAAAGAAGCAATTCCTGAATGAAAAGATGGTCCGCATGCTCGAAATCCTTTCTCCACGACAAAGAGAGGTCATCTATTACCGCTTTGTCGAAGGACTGTCGTATGAAGACATCTGTCAAATCATGAACATGAACTACCAGTCTACTCAAAACCTAATTCAAAGGTCTTTAAAAAAACTGCGTAGCACCTTCTCTAAAGTAGAATTGCAATTCGTATTATTACTGTTAGTCAATACTAGATTGGGTTGCTCATAAAGTAAACATAACTTCTCAAGTCTATTTACTTTATAAGCAACTACTCTAACTTCAAATTTTTCCTGAAGTTCGCTGTTCACGGGAGTTACCCGGATAAATTTTCAGAAGAAATACTCCATGAAGGTTCACAACGGTTTTGCATAAATTTACGGTATTACAACTCCTGTATTTCCTCCTCCTCTCAGAGTCAAGTCGACCGGCTTATTAGTTATCCATGCACCACAAGTAAAGTCAGGGACATCGATCGAGTTCGAACGATTAGCAACCGACCAGTAACTCAGTGGAGTAATACTACACCATGTTGCAGCATCATACACATCCATATCTAGTGGTAAACCGTTACGCAAACAATCAATCATACGCCAATCCATAATGAAGTCCATACCGCCATGGCCACCGATTACTTTTGCAACATCCGCAATATGTTTTACCATTTCCGGAGTATACTGTACTTCCAATTCACGCATCTTTTCTTCACTGACAAAGTTATCGCCAAAAGCAATCTTTCCCGGCTCGGGAAACTTACGGCAAAAACCTTTAGTACCGGTCAAAACATGTAAACGATCGTAAGGATGTGGAGTACTCACATCATGTTGTATCATAATCGTTTTACCTTTTGCTGTACGAACCGTCGATGTATTCATATTTCCACGGTACTTCATCGCAGCCATCGGTTTATAATAATCGTTCTGAACTGCCAGTTCTTTTGCTTTAGCTTCCATCAAAAAATCATCGGTAGACATAGATGTCATATATTCCATCTTATCCCCTCTGTTGATGTTCATAGCCCAACATACCGGTCCCAAACCATGGGTGGGATAAGGGTTTCCGCTTTTATGGTTTTCATCCCACCGCCAGGTCGGCCATTGCGGTTCACCGAACATACCGCTCAACAGTTCATGGATATAAGCACCCTCACCGTGAATTACTTCACCGAACAAACCTTTCTGTACCATGTTCACTGTCAGGATCTCAAAGAAATCGTAACAGCAATTTTCCAACTGCATGCAATGTTTCTTTGTTCGCTCCGAAGTCTCTACCAGTTGCCAGCAATCTTCCAGTGTTCCAGCTGCCGGAACTTCCACTGCCACATGCTTTCCGCATTCCATGGCATAGACAGCGATCGGTGTATGCCATTTCCAGGGAGTGGCTATATAAACCAAATCGATATCATCCTGTTCACACAATTGTTTCCAGCTGTAATCATCTCCGAAATATTCTTTTGCAGGACGGCGGTTAAAGCGCTGAAGTGTTTCCTGATTTCTTTTTACAGCACCTTCATTCAGATCACATAAAGCCGTTACTTCAACATCTTTCACATTCATCATACGTGTCACGGCCCAACTGCCACGACTACCAATCCCTACATAACCAATCCGGACAGTAGGAATCGCCGGAGCTGCATATCCGCACATATTAAATAACTGCTTCCTACTTTTACCTTTCTCTACAGCTTTACTCACTGTTTCTTCTGCTTCTTTTACGGAAGTACAGGCAGTTCCAGCCACACCTGTTAACAAGGCACCAAACCCTAAGGTGGAACCTTTTATAAAATCACGACGTTGCATATTAATCTTAGTTTGTTTTATTTCTCTTCTCCAATTCTCTAATATGTTCAATTATTTTTTTAAAAGCCAAAGCAGCTCCACTTTCCAAATCGGTCGGTTGTCCATAATAAGTTTTAATAAAACGATATGCAGGTTCCCAGGCTGTTCCGCAAAATCCTCTCAAACGAGAAGAGAGAACACATGAATAATCTTGCCTTTTTCCATTTTGTCGGACCATATTCAACATATCCATTTGAGCTATACCCACATCCGCTTTAACACACGTACAAACTACCACATTAAATCCTTTTATCGCAAAATATTCGGGCGTTGGAGGAGCATCCTCGTATTTCCAGTCACAAATAACAATATCTTTTGGTATCATATCAATAGCTCGATGCGTTTCATTCATACAAGCTTGCCAAGCCCCTAATCCTGTAGTGTATCCATCTATCAACCGGTCACTCCACATCCACATTTCACAATTTTTCTTCTTAAGATGCATATGTAAAGCCTTTATATGATTAGCGAAAACAACCGCCGGATCTGCACCGAAACAACGTGAACAGCTCTCATGTGCTACTATCCAAGCTTCATCTAAACCTACATGAAACGCATCTGCCTGACATACATCAATTAATTCGTCTATAAGAGGAAATATTACTTTATATAAATCCGGATGTTGAGGACAAAGACACTTACTATAAAAGCCTCCTCGCGCACTCGGCTCTATCCATGGACTAGGAGGATCAAATCCCGGGGATTCATCGAATTCCGGATAATGAATTAATAATTTTCCTATTTGTGTCTGCTCCGATTGATGGGCTAACAAATTTATTTTAGGTATTAATCTTACTCCCGCATCCAAACATGCTTGGGTTATCTGTTGAACCTCTTCCTTAGATAAAGCATACATATCAATCAATTCCGGATGACTTTCAAATTTATATCCGTAATTAAAACGAAGTATTAAAGTATTTATCCCTTCTCTAGGCAAAGCGTCTTTAACAAAATAACAAAACTCATCTATACCACCGGGGCGCGGAGGAGCTAAAAAAAGAGCTTTAACCGGAATTTTATCCCAATCTTCTGTTACTTTTTGGGATGATAATCCCTGGCAACCCAGAATCAATACCATGACCAGTGTTGCTATCCTTATTACATACCGATGTTCCATGATAATCTTTTTAAGAAACCGGGGATATAGAAACATATCCCCAAGCCACTATATTCATTATAAATCAATCAATACCTTTCACCAAGATTTCAGCAATACTGGCGTGAGGAGGATTGTTGCTTTCATGTACGATACATTTTATATACCGCGCTTTTTTAGGAACAATCGTTTTTTCCATTGAAGATACATAATTATCGGCATTTCCAAAATCCATATCACACACCTGTTCGAATGTCTCTCCATCTGTACTTAACTCGAATGTCACATACTTAGTATTCGAATTGTTCTTACGCCTGATCAATTCAATAGCCATCACATCCCGCTCTTTTTTCATATCGATTACCAAATAATGTGGTAAACTTGCATCTGGCTCCCACATGCTATGCCAATAAGTATCCAAATTCCCGTCCAATACAGTATTCACGCCACCGCCATCATCATCTCTTACACTAGACCAATCAATTACTTCCCAGGTAGCACGATCAAATGTTATCGGCTGGAAAGAGACTGGTAAAATCAAAGTTGCTTTATCCGGATTTATTCCATGCATAGAAACGGATTCAATTCGTACAGGAATAGCATATTCTCCAAATTTATAAGAACCATCTGTTCCTTGCAGCTTATTCTTGTGAAGGACATACTCAAAATCTTTTTCATTTGCTTTTGCCGGAATTTTCCACGTATCTTCTACCAAAGTATAAGCATCAGCCGGTAATAATTCAACAGGTTTCATATCTTTTGATACCCTATCTTCATTATAAGGGATCAAAGCATCCGGATCAATACCCAATATATATGTCAGATCCCATTTATTATTATAATTCGTTTGTATATTAGCGATAAACTTTTCTTCATTAGAAGATGTAGGATCAATTGTTGCCACATTCAATGACGAAGAGTTCGCAAATTCAATATAAGGCATTTTCACAGAAGGAGCTATAATCGTATACATTCGATCCTGATCAGACGAAATTGCATTTAAAGGGATGATGCGGCAAGGCAATACAAATTCAATATTCCCATCATCCTGCAATTCTAGAATCTTCTTTGAATCGAAAACGAATTCAAAAGCTTTAGATGATTCCTTTTCTGAAATTACAAGTTTAGAATTTTTCAGAGTATAACAATTTTCCGGTAAGACCTTATAGGTTGTTCCTTGCTTTATATTATAGGTATCCAGTACTTCCTGATCAACAACTAATTCCAACTCGGCATTTTGTTGACCTACTCCACTTTTTATAACACATAAATCATAATCAAAATTTCCCCATTGGAAAACGTTGATTTGATTATAATCCGGCTTCAACAAATAAACTGTATCATCCACCATATTATGAGACCTATAGTCCTCACAGGCAATTATGCCCACAAACAGGAATGAAAAGACAATGAATTGTGATATATATTTTCTTAGTTTCATTTTATATGATTCTTTAAATTTGTATTACCAACCATAATTCTGAGTCATATTAACCATCTCTTTCCTTTGATTATCATGAATTGGTTGAAAATAATGCTTATTTTCGAAAACCATTTCATAATTAAAAATTTGATCTGTACGTGTCCATGACCCTTCATAAGTTTTAGACAATACATTGCGTGTATAATATGGACCGTTAAACTCTTTCGGAGCAATCATCCATGTACGAATATCATGGAAACGATGCCCTTCAAAAGCCAGCTCAACCATGCGTTCTTTCAGAATTAATTCTCTAAGTAACAATTTGTTTCCCTTGACTTCCGGATAAGCAACTTCAAGATTATTCAATCCAACTCTGTTTCTCACTTTATTAATATATCTCAAAGCCTCCGCCTCGTCCCTAGAAGTTTTTTCATTACATGCTTCAGCATAATTTAAATAAATCTCGGCTAAACGGTACGTTGGAAAACAAAATTCCCCCCACCTGTTTTCTTCTATATTATTTTCCGGATTATTCATTCTTCTCCACAAATACCCAACTTTCACCACATCGCCTGAAGATTGATAAGAAGAGGTTCCTCCATCATAAAACGTAACCAATTTTTGTCCTTTAAATGTATTAATCCAATACATACCATTGGCCAAAACAGAGGCATAAAAACGAGCATCGCGTCCTACACAACTATTATGAGCATTAATCGTTACGAATGTATCCAAAGGATGTCTATATGGAGAAGTAAAACCGGTCTCCTGATATCCTGACTTCGGATCAATAATTGGATTACCGTTAGCTTCGTAACCTGTAACAGGATAACGACCGGACTCTGCCATCGGATAAGTATCAACCAATTTTAAAGAAGGGCAAAAACCCCCATAACCTTCCTTAACAACACGAGGAGGAGCACATCTTACCTGCCAATCCCACGCACTAGACCAACGTCCCCAAATAACCTCTGAATTCCAGTTTTTAAACATTACTCCCATATAAGATTTGATATATTTGCGAAATTGATCATTCTCTTCCGTGTCTTCATATAAAGCATACAAATTCAAATCAATTACATCCTTTGCTGCTTTTGCTGCAACATCCCATTTTGCAGGATCTTCTGATTGAGGAAATAAAAAATCTCCATACATATTTTTCATACCCTTATACAATTCGCAACCATTAAATAACGGACGAGCCATGTACAATGTCAACCGGGATTTCGCGGCCATCGCAGCTCCTTTTGTTATACGCCCTTTCCACTGAGGCGATTCAATTTCAAGTGGTAATACAGCTATTGCTTTTTCCCATTCGGATAAAATAAATTCCACATTCTGATCTAACGAATGCCTATCAATTGTTTCTGGCTTGATTGCCTGATCAGGATCCTGATCACCCCAAATAAAAACCGGACCGTATCTCGTAAAAGTAATGAATACATATAAGCTCTGATAAAACGAGCCTCTGCATGCATTATATCTTTTTGTTCCGTTGAAAGTTCTGTACAACGATGCACATTATTCATGAAAATAGTAGCTTGTGCTATTCCTTTATAATAATCCGCCCAAACTTGATACGCCCAATAATCCGTTCCGTAAGTACCATTATTCATTGGCGTATAATCCAAATTTGGCCAGGAAAAAGTAGCTTCATCACTACGCGGTATACCACTACCTTCATTTCCCAATGGGTATCCTTCATCCGGAAGAAAACCATAAACTTGTGCCAGATAAGCTTCCGTAGTACTACGTTTATCAAAAACCTCATCTATTGAAATCTGATTGTTAAGCTCTACCTCCATATATTTTTCACAAGAAGGAAAAAATGGAGCCAATAACAATAACAAATATAATTTTAATCGCTTCATCAAACCTATATATTTAAAGATTAACATTCAAACCAAAGTTCACAACTGTCATATTTGGATACGCCATTCCTGAATTAGTATCCAGTTCCGGGTCCCACATTTTAAACTTACTAAGAGTCAACAAATTAAGACCTTGTATATACAAGCGCATTGTTGAAAGACCGATCTTCTTTGTTAAATTTTTAGGAATCGTATAGCCGAATTCAGCGTTTTTCAATCGTAAAAAGCTCATATCTCGTTGAAAAAATGTTGACGGTTGAGTATTATTTTGACTTGGGGCCATATACATTCTCGGATATTTTGCATTAGGATCCGGATTATCCGGCCTCCATCTATTTTCTGCAACCTCAGCAAAAAAACCACCTAAAGCCTCTATATTACCTCCAACTCCCCAAATAGCACCACCTTGTATAATACGAGTGACATTTCCTACTCCTGAAAAGAAGAATGATAAATCAAAACCACGCCATCCCATACTGAGACCAAAACCATAATTAATTTCAGGGATATGTGTTCTACCTATAGCAATTTCATCATTCGTATCAATAATTCCATCACCATTTATATCTTTATATTTAATATCACCCGGTTTCGCTCCTCCAACTGTCTGGGACTGTTATTCACCTCTTCCTCTGATTCAAATAATCCCATAGCAACCAATCCGCGCTGTTGATATAAAGGAACCCCAACATCTTCACGATAAGCCCACACTGGAGTAGGTTTATCATCATATAATTTTTTATTACGATTAAACGTAAAATTAGCACGTCCCTGAATCATAAAATCATTAATATTCTGAGTATACTCTAAAGATGCATCAACTCCTCCATTTTGCATTTTTCCTAAATTGATCCATTGACGAATATTATTTCCAACAACAGAAGGAACACTTTCTTGTTCTATATAAATGCCTTCTCTTTTCTCATGAAAAAAGTCAATTTGGGCTTTTAACTTATTAAAAAATCCCATCTCCAGACCTACATTCAATTTTTTTGCAGTTTCCCATGAAATACTAGGATTTCCAATCCGACCCGTAGCAATACCGCTAATCCAATTCTCTTTCATTTCTCCAAACTGATATCCTCCTGTCCAACTCATTTCAGAATTAAACGCAAAACGTTGTCCTCCAATTTCGTCACTACCAATCAACCCATAAGATCCTTTTATTTTCAACAGGTCAACAACAGAATTCAATCCCGAAAAATAATTTTCATTACTAATCAAATATCCTGCAGCGATAGAAGGGAAAAAACCAAATTTATGTCCCGGAGAAAAGTTCTCTGAACCATTATAACCAAAATTTCCTTCAATGAAATAGGTATCTCTGAACGAATATGTAGCACGTGCTGCAATACCCTGATTTTTATGGGCAAACGCAGCGATATAACTTCCTGGAACATTATCATTATATTCCCTCATATTATAAAGAAATAATCCGCCTACACGATGTACATCATTAAAAACACGATCATAAGTAAGAGATGCTTCTAAGGCCCAAGATCTATTTCCGGAATAGCCTTTATTTGTCAAATCAATATAATCACTACCATCTGAATTCTTGTGAAAAATCAAATTACCCTCCTCATCACGTCCTGTTGCGTAAAAGGTTGCTGGTGATTTTTTTCTATCCAATGTTGCCCCATTATATGCATCCCAAGCAAATTTCACATTTGCCTTCAGCCCCTTTGTTATCAACTCTGAAAAATCCTGAGTTAATCCAATCAATGACTGTGTATTGTTCCAAAAATCGGTTGAGTATCCCGAATTATTCAACATATTATAAGGATTGTTACTTGCCGGATAACAAGATATTGTTCCGTCAGAATACACCGTAGGCATAGTTATTGGAGGAACATCTATACATCTTATCCAGAAATCTCCCAATCCTGTTCCCGGTCTATTCTTTGTTTCATATTGATTAGACAAATTCAAATTCAACACAGTCGAAGAAGATAAATCTACATCTAAATTCGACCGAAAGCTAAATTTGTTATAACGGAGAGATGCATCATATTGAGAATTTTTCTGTACATTAAAAATACCGCCTTCCGAATAATAAGAACCTGATATGTAATAACGAATTCTCTTTCCCCCACCAGATATATTTAAATTTACGCGCTGTGAATTAGACATGTTTTTAAATATCTCCTTCATCCAATTCACATTCGGATATAAATCAGGATCCGTTCCATTCAAGAACATTTCTTTTTGTTGCGGAGTATAAGCCGGACGACCATACGCATCCAAAGAAATATCATTATAATAATCAATCCACTGTCCCGCATCGGCAGTTTTAGGCATAACTGTCGGAGTAGACAAACCATATTCTACATTTGCTCTGATAGAAGGCTTTCCTTCTTTTCCCCTTTTCGTTGTAATCAATACAATGCCATTTGCACCACGCACGCCATATACCGCAGTAGCTGTCGCATCTTTCAAAATCGACAAAGATTCAATATCTTCAGCATCTACTAAATCCAAAGAACGCTCTATACCATCTACTAAAACCAGAGGTCTGTCATTTGCACCAAACGTACTAATACCACGAATCCAAAAATTAGCACCAGCCCCTGGTTCACCGGAAGTTTGTGTAACAACAAGGCCTGCCAATTGACCAGCCAAACTAGTAGAAATCTTCCCTACCGGCATTTTTATATTATCCGTCGAAAGTGTTGTAATTGCACCAATGACACTCTCCTTTTTTTGTTTACCAAAAGCGACGATTGTAACCTCCTCCAGTTCATCTGCTTTCGGTTTCATCTTAACAACGATATCGTTTTGGTTACCTACCACTATTTCTTGATCTTCCATTCCAAGGAATGAAATAATCAATCGATCCGATTTACTTACTTCCAGTTCAAAAGACCCATCCAAATCAGTTGTTACCCCACGAGTACTACCCTTAACCTGAATGGCAGCTCCAGGTAACGGTTCACCGAACTCATCTAAGACCTTGCCTCTGAAAGTATTTCTATTCTGATTTTTTACTGGTAAGGGACCAACCAAACTATCGGAATTTTTCTTAGAAATAAAGATCTGACGATCTTTTATTACAAAAGTGTTATTCGTACCAGCAAACAACTGTTTTAATACAACATCCACTGTTTGGTTGGATACATCTACTTTTACTTTTCGATTAACATCCAATACCCCGTCATAATAAAAGAAAACATACTCACTCTGTTTCTCTATTTCAGAAAAAACTTCTGTCACTGTCTTATTGTTTACTTTCAAAGACAGCATTGTTGACTGCGAATATGTATTGTTAGCCAAACTTACATTTATCCCTATAATGAGGAACACTGTAGCCAATTTCATAATTCGATATTTAATACTCCAAAAATTGGAGAATTGCTTATTTACCATATCTTTGTAATGATTTTAATGGTTAATTTTTAACTCGTTAATCTAGAAATCTTGCCGGATAACATGGCAGTGTTATCCGGCTTCTTTGTAAGTACGTACTTACACGTTAATTTTTATAATCTATTCATCACACATTCTTCATAGGCATCGCTGATTTAAGTTGTTAACACTATTCTATCAAAATGCAAGATAACCACAAACACAACCTCTATTCACCTTTTTTGACTAATACATATTCTTCATCTATTTTTTTACATACAACCGGAGCTGTCTTTGTCAATCCGTCTAACACAACATCCAAATCTTCCTGCATATCCAGCTTTCCCGAACATTTCAATGTAGCTACATCCGGTTGATAACTAATCTTTTTTCCATAATATCGAGATAAACGGTCTAAAATGACAGACAGGCTTTCGCTTCTATAAGTATAAAGCCCATCTTTCCATAAAATATAATCTTCGACATTTACTTGTTTCACTTCACCTCGGCCTCCAGAGAAAGACAACATATCACTCGGTTTTAAACGAAAATCTTCTTCATTCTTTATATTAACCTGCACCGATCCTGTCACCAGAACAACAGCAGTCGACAGATCTTTTTCATAAGCCATTACATTAAAAGAGGTACCTAATACTTGAACACTCATATTATTGGTTTTCACAATAAAGGGTTTATTTTTATCCGGAGTCACCTCCAAAAAGACTTCACCATTCACATAAATTTCTCTTTTCTTTTTCGCAAATGTAACCGGATACACAACACGACTTCCGGCATTCACCCAAACCTTTGTTCCATCTTCAAATACCAATGTCGAACGTTTCCCATTCGGAACGATCAACTGATTAAATTCTTCCGACCGTTTGTCTGACTTATCAATAACTTCCGCTATTTTTTCCGAATTAACAACAACTGTACCTTTTTTATCATGTTCGATTTTGGAATCTTGTCCACTGATGGGGATTTGCTTATCGGGCATTACCAATTGTATTTCATCTGTTTCGGGAATAACTGGCATTATCTGTGCGATCGATTCTACATCCAGAACATTTTCTGTATTAATATATATATATGAAATTGAGAATATAACCAAAACTGCAATACAAGCAACAGAATACATAAATGCATGGAATCGACGATTACGAATCAATTCCTGCTTTTTATTCAACTGCATAATATTTTCCCATAGCTGTCCCTGTCTTTCCTCGCTCATCTGTGACTTTTTCACTCTTACCGAATTAAGGAAAAATACCGCCAATTGGTATTCATGTTCATCCAATCCGGAAGTAATCTGCTTTTTCCAAAAGTGAATCGTTTCCAAAGAGGGAGAAAGATTAGACTGGACGAAAAAGTCATCCTCTAATAGCTCCTCTGATCTATATTTTGTATAATCTTTATTCATTCTATGTTTACTGCTTTTTTATCAGAACACAGAAATCTTTATTTTATACTCACTTTTATCCTAAAAAATTATTTCATTCATAACGAAACCATGCAATATTCTATAAATCAATACATATATTGATTAAATTAAGATATACAAAAAGGGATGACCATATGATCACCCCTCCTATTCCAGTTATTATAATAAAATCTTATTTCACTTCCCAAACTTCACCCTTCATTAAGAAGTCTTTCAGTTTACGGGTAGGATTCTTTGCCTGTACCTCTTCGATCTGTTGATGAACGGCTTCATCATATACCGGAGCATCCACATCGCGGATAACACCCAGGGCAATAGGCATATCATCTTTCATCATAGCCAGCATCATATGAAGTGTCGTATCTTTTTCATGGGCATCATGAACCAGCACATCATCCATTGTATAGCCACCTTCACCGATCGTAACGGCTTTCAGTTTAAGACCATCCAACACAAGACCTTTGTTACCTTCTTTTCCGAAAATCATCTTTTCGCCGTGGCGAAGGAAGATGGTACGGTCTGCACGATATTCCTTATCAACGATACTCTTATGAATGCCGTCATTGAAAATTACACAGTTCACCAGCACTTCCGTGACAGAAGCACCTTTATGGCGTGCAGAAGCAGCCAATACTTCAGTTGTATTCTTCAAATCCACATCGATCACCCGGGCAAAGAAGTTTCCGCGTGCTCCCAAAGCCAGTTCAGCCGGGATAAACGGGTCTTCCACTGTTCCGTAAGGAGAACTTTTAGAAACGAAGCCACGTTCGGAAGTCGGGGAGTATTGTCCTTTGGTCAGACCATAAATTTTATTGTTGAACAGAACAATGTTCAGGTCGACATTACGACGTACGGCATGGATAAAATGGTTACCACCGATAGCCAGACAGTCGCCGTCGCCGGTGATCAGCCAGACACTCAGGTCGGGACGGGCAGTCTTCACACCTGTTGCTATTGCAGCACCACGTCCGTGGATGGTATGGAAACCGTATGTATTCATATAATAAGGTAAGCGGGAAGAACACCCGATACCCGAGATAACGGCCATATTATGAGGAGCCACTCCTACTTCCGCCATCGCTTTGTGTAAGCAGTTCAATACGGCATGGTCTCCACAACCCGGACACCAACGTACATACTGGTCGCTTTTATAATCTTTCGGTTCGAATTTTATATCTGTCATTTTTTAAGCCTCCAATATTTTAGTGAATTCCTCAACTAATCTCGCAACAACGAAAGGCTGTCCTTTCACGCGGTTGAATCTGTACGGATTGAATCCGGGAACTTTACCACGCAGGTAGTTGGCAAACTGTCCGTTATTCTGTTCAGCAACAACCACTTTCTTATATTTGGAAAGTACCTCTGCCGTATTCTTCGGAAGCGGACTGATAAATTTGAAGTGGGCCAAAGCCACTTTCTTGCCTTGTTCATGCATTGTTTCCATTGCTTCATACAGATGACCGTATGTACCGCCCCAGCCTACCAGCAACAGGTCGGCATCGGGATCTCCGAGCACTTCCAGTTCCGGGATAAAATCAGCAATTTTGTCGATCTTTGCCTGGCGGGTGGTAACCATCTTCTGATGGTTGATAGGATCGGTCGAGATAGCACTTGTATCGTAATCTTTCTCCAGACCACCCAAACGGTGTGCAAATCCTTCCATACCCGGGATAGCCCAGTAACGAACCTGTGTATCTTTATCACGACGATATGCCTTCCAGGGCTTTTCTCCCTGATAGTTGGACACGTAGTTCGGTTTGATTTCCGGATAGTTGTCCAGATCAGGTAATTTCCAGGCAGACGAACCGTTTGCAATGAAAGCATCCGTCATCAGGATAACCGGAGTCATATGTTCTACAGCCAGCTTACCAGCCCAGTAAGCTGCATCGAAACAGTCTGTCGGAGTAGAAGCGGCAATCACTACCAGCGGACTTTCACCGTTACGTCCGTAAAGCGCCTGCATCAGGTCGGTCTGCTCACTCTTTGTCGGCATACCTGTTGATGGACCTCCACGCTGTACGTCGATGATAACCAGCGGCAATTCTGCTATTACAGCCAGACCGATCGCTTCACTCTTCAACGCCAAACCCGGACCGGAAGTCGATGTAGCAGCCAGACAACCGGCAAAACTACCACCGATAGCCGTACAAATACCGGCAATTTCATCTTCAGCCTGAACGGTAATTACGCCCAAATCTTTCCGTTTAGATAATTCATGCAAAATATCAGTCGCCGGAGTAATAGGATAACTACCCAGGAAAAGTTGCAGGCCGGCTTTTTCGGCAGCAGCAATCAGACCGTAGGAAGTAGCCTTATTTCCATTTACATCCGTATAGAATCCCGGTTCAGCTTTCTTACTTTCAATACGATAAGTAGAAACTGACGCATGGATATTGTGACCATAGTTATAACCGTCTGTCAACGCCTTGATATTAGCCTGTGCGATCACCGGCTTCTTGGCGAATTTATTCTGAAGCATGTTCATGGCTTCTTCCAGAGGACGGTCAAACAACCAGCAAACAAGGCCCAGGGCAAACATATTCTTTGAACGGAGCGCAGACTTGTTATCCAAGCCAAACTCTGCCAAACCGTCTTTCACCATCGTAGAGATCGGGGCAGCGACAACCTGCACACTGTTCAGACCCAGTTCTTTGAACGGATCGTCCGTTGTGTACAAAGCCTTATCCAGATCACTCTTCTTGAATGAATCGGTATCGATAATAACAATTGCATTTGGTTTGATATGCTTCACATTCACTTTCAGAGCGGCGGGATTCATAGCGACTAAAACGTCCGCCTTATCACCAGGAGTAAAAATTTTACGTGATCCCAGATGCACCTGGAATCCTGATACACCACTCAGTGTTCCCTGAGGAGCACGTACTTCCGCCGGATAGTCGGGAAATGTAGAAATCTCATTTCCAAAAATAGCCGACAGATTAGAAAAGATCGTTCCGGTTAACTGCATACCGTCTCCGGAGTCACCCGAAAAACGGATCACAACCTTCTCCAACGTTGTTACTTTTGTTTGTTCTGCCATAATTATTTATATTAGCTTAATCGCTTGTTTGTAGTTAGATTTCCGCAAAGTAAAGAATAAACTTGGCTAGTTCAAAACTTTTGAGGCTTAAAAAGCAGAAAGATATAGATCCAGGTTATTTGATGATAAATTAAAATGATTAGACACGTAATTGTTTACAGGTTTCCCACAATACATGTAAACACCTGAACGAAAGCCATCATCCGACTTTATCATATTCTGGACTGTCCCGGCATCTCCCAAAGCAAGAAAGATGGGTACAAATATATTACTGAAAGCCATCGAGGTGGTACGTGCCACCCGATTACTTATATTAGGTATACAATAATGTAATACACCGTATTGCTCAAAAACGGTCGGATCGGATTTAGCCAGACAGCAGGTTGTCTCGAAACAACCACCCTGACTGATACGCAGATCAATCACCAGAGAACCCCGTTTCATAGTCCTGACCAATTCTTCCGCAATCACATAACGGTAACGTGTATTGATATACCGCATAGCTCCGATCACTACATCCGCCGTACGGAAAGCATTATGCAATACATTCGGATGAAAAGTCGAAGTAAACAAACCTTGCCCCAATACTTGCTGAATCGTGCGCAGCTTGTTGATATCATCATCGAAAACCTTAACGGATGCACCTAGCGCCAAAGCAGCACGGGCAGCCACGGTTCCTGCATTTCCTGCACCGACGATCACAATCTCAGTCGGTGACACTCCGGGGATTCCTCCCAGCAAAATACCTTTTCCTCCCTGGGTATTACTCAGCAATTCGGAAGCAATGGTAATAGAAGCTGTCCCTTCTATCTCTGAAATAACATTCAGGATAGGACACCTTTTCTGATCGTCCGACATCAGTTCATAAGCGATTGCCGTAATGCGTTTGGCCATCATCAGTTCAAAAGCGTCCTGAGCAAACAGATTGAGTTGCACCATGGAAAAGACAGTAGAACGAGGTTTCATCAACAGGATTTCCTGAGGTAGAGGAGGAAGTATCTTCAAAATAATATCCGCCTGAAAAACTTCCGCCGGAGTAGCGACAATCTCGGCACCAGCCTCGGAATAGTGATTATCGGAGTAATTGATCCCCAACCCGGCACCCGACTCTACCAATACACGATGTCCGCGATCGGTCAACATGTCAACAGCCTCAGGAGTAAGCGCAAGCCGCTTTTCCCCCTCTTTCCGTTCACAAGGGATACCAATCAGTAAACGATTACCTACCTTATTCAATTCCTTCAACAGTTCCTGTGTAATATATGAACCCTGAAGCTGTTTGTCTCCTGTTGCTTCCATAATACGATTCCACGGCCGGCAATTCCTAACTGCCTTACATTATATATTATACTATTTTTTCCAATGCTTCCGAAATCTCATGCACATCCGTTTCCGTCAACATCACTTCGGCATCAAACACGATTGAAGCTTTCATATAATGGGGAGTTCTTTTCTCCAGGCTTTCGGCAATAAATGCAACCAACTCATCACCGGAACGTCCTTTCAGTACGGGGCGAGTCGATTTACAGATTTCAAGACGTTTAGCCAACTCTTCCACCGACACCTTCAGATAAACGGTTGAGCCTGTTTCGTTCATAAACTCCATATTGTCAAAAAAGCAGGGAGCACCACCGCCAGTAGAGATCAGTACATCTTCAAACATGGCCACTTCGTGGAGCATCCGCCGTTCAATATCACGGAAAGCCGCCTCCCCTTTTTCAGCAAATATCTGCCCGACCGTTCTATGGTAGCGGGCTTCTATGTAACAGTCCAGGTCAATAAAAGAAAGCCCCATTCGTTTGGCCAGGTCTTTGCCGACCGTCGTCTTTCCGGCTCCCATATAACCTATCAAAAAAATACGCTTCATCTCGTATATGATTGTTTACCGCAAATGTAAAGTTTTTTTTCTTCATTACTTTTCTTTCAATAGAAAAGTAACAAAATATTACCTTTGCAAATCATATCCGAAGAATATAGAAGATGGCGAAGAACAAATATTATGTCGTGTGGAAAGGACTTAACCCAGGTGTTTACGACAACTGGGCAGAGTGTAAAATGCAGGTGGAAGGACAAGAAGGAGCGAAATACAAATCGTTCGAAACCCGCGAAGAGGCCGTTGAAGCCTTTGAGAAAGGATATACGCATTACCTGAAAACTGCTTCGTCAGCCAAAGCTGCCGCCAATCTGGCACCGAAAGCACCTGTCGGAAAACCGATCAACGAAAGCCTGGCGGTAGATGCCGCCTGTAGCGGAAATCCGGGGGATATGGAATACCGGGGTGTTTACACAGCCACCGGACAAGAGATTTTCCATATCGGACCTTTGAAAAAAGGGACAAACAACGTCGGCGAGTTTCTGGCACTCGTTCATGGTCTGGCACTGTTAAAGCAGAAAGGAAGCAACCTGCCTATTTATTCGGATAGCCGTAATGCGATCAGTTGGGTCAAAAAGAAGAAATGCAAGACTCTGCTGGAACGTGAACCTGTCAACGAGCAAATCTTCGATCTGATCGAACGTGCCGAGAAATGGCTGAATACAAACACCTATACTACAACGATCCTGAAATGGGAGACTTCGGTGTGGGGGGAAATTCCGGCTGATTTCGGACGGAAATAACAGAAAAATCCTCCTTCAAGATGGTTTTCAGAAACAGCGGATATAGGCCAACGAAAAACTATCGTAAAGATAATCTTGTATACCGTGTTTATAACCGAAAGAGATAATGTTCTTTTTTATCTCATAATTGAGTTTTGAGCGGACAATCATCGGTTTGTCCCCGTCTCCTCTGTACCCCTTTATGCCTGTATAGTCACAATTCAATGTAAAACCACGATAAGTAGCCTGTGCCCCTATCGCATATGTCAAAGCATCATTCTGCCGATGTATCAGATCGTTCGTCATCCAGCAGTAAAAACCGGCCATTCCCTGTAAACGGACAGAGGCATTTTTTTCCGGATTCTGCCACAACGTCCGTCCAATATTACAATCGAACCAATAAGCAGCCGCATCTGTATAACGGGCATCACACAAACGTCCCCCACTGGCTGTTCTCAGAGTTGCATTTACCACGATATCCACCCATTTCTCACTTTTCAGCACCTGATAATGGCAACTCAATATAAAATCCCCATGACAAGGGATCGGAGATTTCACATCGACAGCATTACGCTCGTCACGCACTTCCGGTGATGTTTCGTACCATTCCTGAATCACCCCGTAAAGCGATACACCGGCACGTCCTTTGGCTATAGGGATATACAAACGGGCAAAAACGTCTTTCGTCTTATCCCCGGTCATTTTATGATATTCACCTCTTAATTCGACCTCCCAGCGCGGAGATAACTTCCCGCCCATCAATTCCGGAAAAGGGAAAGCATTCGCACCAAAATAACGGGGAGAATACTTTAACAAGGGTATTTTATCCCTCCAATCTGCATTGGCAGGAAAGATTGTAAAAAAGCTACAGCAAAAAACAAGGAGGGAAAAAAGTATGTTTGTTTTCATTCTATAATGTTGTGGATTTATATTTACAACCGATCGTCCACCCATTCCGGATTCAGACAACCTTTTACATCATATACTACGTGATTTTCACTGACAAGCGACGGGATGTCAAGTTCCAGAAATTCTTTATGAGCCACAGCCAGTACAATCACATCATACTTCCTGCCTTCGGATAAAGACCCGGTCAACTCTATTCCGTATTCATCCCGGACTTCTTCCGCACGAGCCCAAGGATCATACACAGAGACATTGATGCCGTAATCTTTCAATACACGGACAACATCCCCTACTTTTGTATTCCTCACATCCGGACAATTTTCCTTGAAGGTAAAACCCAACACCAGCACTTCCGCATTCTTAACCGGTACATCCTTTTTAATCATACATTTCACCACACGGTTGGCTATGTATTCGCCCATCGTATCATTGATACGACGCCCATACAGGATCAGGCCGGGATGATATCCGTAATCCTGCGCTTTCCGGATCAGGTAATAAGGGTCGACACCAATGCAGTGACCTCCAACCAACCCCGGTCTGAACGGCAGAAAGTTCCATTTCGTTCCGGCAGCAGCCAACACTTCGTTTGTATCTATATCCAACAGATGGAAAATTTTAGACAACTCGTTTACAAAAGCAATATTAATATCCCTCTGCGTATTTTCAATCACTTTAGATGCTTCTGCCACGCGGATACTGGATACCGGAAATGTTCCGGCAGTAATTACAGAACGGTATAGCGCATCTACCTTCTCCGCCGCATCCGGTGTGGAGCCGGAGGTTACTTTCATAATTTTCTCTACCGTATGTTCCTTATCCCCCGGATTGATACGCTCAGGAGAATAACCGGCAAAAAAGTCTTCATTATATACCAATCCTGAAGTCTTTGCAAGAATCGGAACGCATTCCTCTTCTGTAATGCCCGGACAAACAGTTGATTCATAGATAACAATATCCCCTTTTGATAATGCACGCCCAACTGTTTCACTGGCCTTATATAAAGGTGTCAAATCCGGACTATGATGACTATCTACAGGAGTAGGCACAGCTACTATAAAATAATTACATGACTGAAGATCAGAAGGAGCAGATGTAAAATAGAGCCCTGTTTCATCAAATTCCGGTAAGTGAGACAATAAAACAGATTTCAGTTTTCCGTCAGAGACTTCCATCGTTATATCCTGCCCTTTCTTTAAGGCCTCAACCCGATCCTGCTTAATGTCGAAACCAACAACCGGATATCTGGTTGCGAACAAATGCGCTAACGGTAACCCGACATATCCCAGGCCAATAATTGCAACCTTTATATTTTCCATTTATTTTATTCTTCTTTTCCGTTCTGAAATGATAGGCAAAGATACAACTTATTTCTGTATATTTATTTATACGCCAACACTGTAAACGTCTGTCAATATCCGTACAAATTAGTTTAAACATCAATACAAGTAATTTAATATCATATCTTTGCATCAGATATTTACGTAGAGCATCTGTTTACCTATAGAGTTGATTAAAGAAATAGAAGATGAATTGCAGAGCTGATATTGATCTTATTTTACCTTGCTATAACCCACCTTCCGGCTGGGAGCAAAAGGTTATCAGGAAATTCAAAGAGATACAATCCTTGTTTAATCCTGTAAATTTTCACTTGCTTATTGTTAGTGACGGTTCTAAACGCGGATACGAACCGGAAGTAGTTGCCGCATTAAAAAACGGAATCCCCGGAGTCCAAGTAATTGACTATCGTCCCAACAGAGGGAAAGGATACGCTCTGCGTGAAGCTGTGCGGCATTGTCAATCGGAATATATCATATATACCGACTATGACTTCCCCTACACAGATAGTTCTTTCAGACAGGTAATCAACACATTACTCAACGGAGCAGATATCGTTGTTGCCATAAGGGACAGGAATTACCAAAAAATTTACCGCCTTTCCGGAGATTTCTTTCCGAATCGTCCCATTTATGCAACGCAGTTTTCCTTCGTTTAAAAATACGTGATACTCAAGGCGGACTCAAAGGATTCAACCGCTCAGGCAAAACGATTTTTTTATCAACAAAAGTTAATAGCTTCTTGTTTGATACTGAGTTCATATACAAGGCTCAACGGAAAAAAATGAACATACAGGCCGTACAGTCACGTATCAGGGATGGCTTGACAGTATCCGACATGGGATTCAAAGTGCTAAAACGTGAAATGGTAAACTTTTTTTCAATTTTACTCAGCAATGATCTTACTCAGTTTTGATATTGAAGAATTCGATGTTCCCCTGGAACATGGGATAGAAGTGCCATTTGAACAACAAATGGCTGTGTCTATCGAAGGGACCAGAAAGATATTGGCTTGCCTTAAAAGACACCAGATACATGCCACTTTCTTCTGCACGGCCAATTTCGCTGCTCACGCTCCCGAAATCATCGAGAACATCCTACAGGACGGTCATGAGATCGCCTCACACGGATACTATCATTCTTCATTTGAAATGGAAGATTTGAAACGCTCCCGCGAATTTCTTGAGCAACAAACCGGGCAGCCTGTAAAAGGATTCCGTATGGCACGTATGATGCCGATCGATGAAAAAGAAATAAAAAAAGCAGGATATACATATAATTCTTCATTAAACCCGACATGTATTCCAGGAAGATACAACCACCTGGATAAACCCCGCACGTGGTTTTACAAAGATGACGTCCTGCAACTTCCTGCATCTGTTTCTCCTGTTTTCCGTTTTCCTCTATTCTGGCTGGCCTACCATAACCTCCCGGCTAAAGTCTATCGGTGGTTATTTCAGAGAACGTTGAAACACGATGGCTACATTGTTACTTATTTTCACCCCTGGGAATTTACCAATCTGAAAAAATGGAATTTACCATTTATCATAACCAATCATTCGGGAGAAGGTATGATAAAACGATTGGACGATTTGATATCCTTCTCTATAAAAAAGGACTATACTTTTATGACCTTTTCTTCATTTCAACAAAACATAATACAAAATGGGAATAGTAAGTAGCAGACCTCAAATAAACAGTAAACTCAAATTTGTAACCTCCTTTCTACATAATCCTAAACTGAAAGAAAACAAAACGATTCTTGCGATATGGCTGGTTACAGCAGCAATTACAGTCATAGCCAAGTTGATTATCGGAAAGTTCAACAATTACAAGATATTTGAAGGTGTTTACAATCACGCGATACACGGACTCACATTATACGGTCCTTATCCTGAAGAATATGGCGACGTCAATCTTTACGGAATCATATTCAGTTTTATCATTTCACCTTTTGCCATTCTCCCCCAGTGGTTGGGAATGATATTATGGGTAATGGCCAATACAGCCCTGCTATTTTACGCCATACAGCAACTGCCCCTGTCAAAAAACCAAAAAGCGATAATATGCTGGACTGCTTATATCGAATTGATAACAGCCCAGTTAGTCCAGCAATTCAATATATCTGTCGCTGCCTTTATCCTGTTGGCCTTTGCTTTATCGAAAAGAAAAAAGATTTTTGGGCAGCATTTGTCATATTGCTCGGTACATTTGTAAAAATATATTCAATTGTCGGACTGGCTTTCTTCTTTTTCTCAAAACACAAGATAAAATTCTTACTATCTTGTTTATTCTGGACGATCCTTTTATTCATATTCCCGATTCCTTTCTTTGGATTGGAATATACGATGAGCCAGTATCAGGATTGGTTTATTGCCATCACTGAGAAAAACTCACATAATATGTTCGCCATTTCACAGAATGTATCTTTACTGGGATTAGTCAGGAGGGTATCCGGAAATCCCGATTACAGCGACTTATGGCTGATAGTTCCCGGACTCATTTTATTTTTTATTCCATATCTGCGTATCAGGCAATACAAAAGTCTCTCTTTCCGTTTCCTGCTACTAGCCAATGTACTGCTTTTCACAGTCTTGTTCAGTTCCGGAAGCGAGGCTAGTTCTTATGTAACGGCCATGCTCGGAGTTGGTATCTGGTATGTCAACTCACCTGCTTCAAATAAAAAACTGAACTATTGGTTGCTTATACTAACCATTATCGTCGTCGCTATTTCTACAACGGAATTAACACCTCCCTTTTTCCGAAGGGCTATAGTTCATCCATATGTAGTAAAGTCATGGTTCTGTATTCTGGTCTGGTTAAAGATTTGTTATGAAATGATTTTTCTTACATTCGATCAGAAATCACTCAACCATGATTAGATCAAATTATTTAGTTTTAGTTATCTTTGGACGCAATAACAAGTTATAGTAGTAAATTGTGGAGTTAGTAAAAGTAATCATACCCATCTATAAAAATACGTTCACTGCGACGGAAAAACGTTCGTTGATGCAGGCATACGATATTTTAAAGGCTTATCCGCTGGTTGTAATAAAGCCCGAGTCTTTGGACCTTTCAGAACTACAGGCTGAATTTCCCAGATTGACATTTACGTCATTCGATGATGCTTATTTTAAAGGGATCAGTGGTTACAACCGGTTAATGCTTGCTTCCGTTTTTTACGAACGGTTCCTTGACAGCACTTATATACTGATCTACCAACTGGATGCCTTTGTTTTCCGGGATGAGTTAAAGGAATGGTGCAGCAAAGGCTATGATTACATCGGTGCTCCCTGGCTGCAAAAACCGGTATATCGCTTTCCCATTATCTCCACCATTATGCATCTGGCACATATCTACCACCGGCAAAAAGGAGAGCCATCCAAACAAGACCTCTACAACAAAATCGGGAACGGAGGATTATCATTACGCAAAACCGACAGCCACTACCGGGTAACCCGCGAACAGGCAGACCGTATCAATTTCTACCTGGCGCAAGACCGGCATCACCTCTATAATGAAGACGTGTTCTGGGCAACAGAAGCAACAGGGTTCATTTATCCGGAAGCTATGGAAGCAATCCGATTCGCCTTCGATAAATATCCGGCTTACTGTTATAAGCTGACAGGCGGACAGTTACCTTTCGGATGCCATTCATGGTATAAACGGAAAATGAAAAAGTTCTGGCAACCGATTATCCACTTTTAGATATTCCAAGCCGATAAGAGTCTTTTCAGACTCTCCGTATCCAATTTTTTTCTACCGTTTGAATAATGCAAAACGAACCACAAGGCATATATGCTTTAAAAATCGCTCAATTTTTCTACCGAAGCGACGTTTTCGCCAACTGCCATACACCTGATGGCAGGCAAAAGCCTCAGGATATCTGATTGTTTTACACGGAGAAACGTAGCAACTTGGATAGATAATTATATCATCTCCCAAACGCTGCTCGACATCTTCCCTCTTATATCCTTTTTTCTCAGCAATCATCGTCATAATCTTGGGTGAGATCAACATATCGAAAGCTCCGTCAGGCAATAGAAAATGACGTTGGTTGTAATATTCAAAAACCTCCTTACAATAAGCATTTCCCTGTTCTCCAATCAGGAAAGCAGCCTGTAAAAAAAGCGTACCCCACAGCTCATTAAACGTTGCAAAACCATGCTGAGGTATAAAAGAGTCGAAGCGTTTCTCTACAAGCATATCGCTATCCATGTATATTCCTCCCTCTTTATAAATCGCATAAAAACGTACAGCATCTGCCGCAAAAGCCCATTTCTTAGCATGCAATGCCTCCACTATAAAATCGCAGCCAATAGCCATCGCATCAGCATACGTCCAGCGCCTTACCGTATAATCCGGCAATATTCGTTTCCAACTTGCCAAACAGATTTTTATTTCAACAGGAAAAGGATCATCACTAAACCAGCACAAATGAATTACTTTCGGAATCATACATATATAGTTTATAATATGAAAAGAATGCCTATCTCTTCTCTCTTTTACCCCACAAAGGTAGAGAATGGATTCTTAGCTGCAAAATATTCAGTAAGAATATGCATGCCTTCCAACCTACCATACAAAAGAAAATCATTATCTTTGTCCGGATATTATGTACAGACAGAATTCATCTCATTCCAAGAATAAATATAATAAACCTATCAAAACAGATCAATCATGTTCGCTTTATCTTCTTTTTACAAATGTCGGATTTTACCCCACGGCCTCCGCAGAAAATTATTCAGAAAAGTCATCCTGTCTTATTTCGATTCTCTTCCGCAAAATTCATTATCCAATGAGCAGAAAGAAGCAATCGGATACTTAAGATCACATCCTATAACAACATTTCTTTCATCATTTACGGAGCAGTACAAAGCGAAAGACATTCAGGTTTTCACGGATGACGACTCTCAGCTAAAATACGTCCTGCACGAAGAGAAAAGACTTTATTTCAAACGTAAATGGTCCGTAAAGCGGATACAGCGTGCCTACAACGCCCTGCAAGCAGAACAAGACATAGCTTCTCCTCACCGTTATACCGATGGAAATTTCAATGTTAAAGACAATGATATTCTATCAGATATCGGAGCTGCGGAAGGGAACTTTTCGCTCAGTGTAATAGATAAAGTACAACATGTTTATCTTTTTGAAACAGATAACGACTGGATAGAGGCTCTGGAAAAAACATTTGAACCCTGGAAAGAGAAAGTATCCATTATTCACAAATTTGTCGGAAATAAAGATACCGATACCTGCATAACTCTCGATTCGTTTTTCTCTGACGACTCCTCTGTGAATTTTATAAAAGCCGATGTTGAAGGAGCAGAACGAGATCTATTGTACGGGGCAAAACGTCTGATAAATGAAAATAAATCCATGCAAATTGCGTTATGTACTTATCACCGGCATGATGATGAAGTTGTATTAACGGACATATTGCAGGGTAACGGATTCAAAACAAGTTTTTCAAAAGGCTACATGATCTACACACACAATCATGACATGCAGCCCCCTTATTTACGCAGAGGATTAATCAGAGCATCTAAATAAATTATTACTCTATATGCTAAAGAAACTGACTACAGCCATCGCGAATTATTATTATTTCCTCAAAGGAAAGATAATACCATCCCACATATCAAACGGGAAGGACATCCCTATTATCATCAATAACTTCAACCGGTTGACAACACTCATCCAATTGACGGACAGTCTGACTTCAAGAGGATATACGCGTATTTATATATTGGATAACGCTTCAACCTACCCGCCTCTGCTGGAATATTACCAGACATGCCCCTTTACCGTATTCCGGCTTAAAGAGAACCTCGGATTCAAGGCTTTGTGGAAATCAGAGTTGAAGAAGAAATTTTGTAATGACTATTATATCTATACGGATTCAGATGTCATCCCCATAGCTGATTGTCCGGACGATTTCATCGATTATTTCCTGAAAGAACTGAAAGCGCATCCGTTTGCCCGCAAAATCGGTTTTTCATTACGGATCGATAATCTGCCGGATCAGTACGAGCATAAGCAAAAAGTAATTGACTGGGAAAAACAATACTATGCCCGTCCGACCGAAAACGGTTTATTCCGGGCTCCCATCGATACGACTTTCGCCCTTTACCGACCGCATGTCGGACTGAGCAGAAGCCGGTCGGTTGAGGCATACCGCACGGCATACCCTTATCAGGCTGAACATAAGCCATGGTATAACGATTCTAAAAATCTGTCGGAAGAAGAATCATATTATATCAGCCACTGCTCACAGATAACAGGCTGGACCTCCCAATCACAAAAAAAAGAGGATCAATCCTCCTGAGAGCTTTCAGGAAAGACTTTACGGAAATCAAACGGCAATATGCAAGAGGTATAAATCCGGATACGTTTTTTATGGAAACGATCTCGCACAGCCTTCGTGAAAAGAGGACAATGACTGAACAGATTCGCCATGACGTACTGGAAATAAGGTTGGGTAAACCAATTTCCACCCTCTTTCCTCCAGGCTTTACATGCCAGATGGGAAGCGTACTTTTTATAAACACGATCACTGTATTGATTAGTCTGCCGTACAAAAGAGTCCTCATCCAACCCGCGAATCCGTGCATATTCACAGGTGACACATGACAATGCTTCACGGGAAATGGCCAACCGTGAAAAGTTCCTGATCGCATCCTGTACTGTTATTTTCTTAAATTGCATCCGGTTGATATCTACCAGAGTGAAACGAAAAGTTTCCTGTTCCTTATAATACAGGATATTTCCCGGTGATAAATCTATATGAAAAATTCCAGCCTGATGCAGACTGGCTATAAAAACACCTAATGCAGTCAACAAGGTTTTATCCTTCAGCTGTCCGTTCATGTATTCCCGGATATCGGAGCTCCGCTATACGCAGAAACACTATAGCTATGATTCAACAGGCCATGTTTATATTCTTCTATGTATCCAAGAGGTTCCGGCGTGTTGCTCCCCCGCTTCAATATCTCGAAAGCATATTCATACGAACGCCTGGCCTTTGATTTCCGGAATAACGTATAAACAACCCGATTGACAAAGAACGGGACCTTGAAACTCTTCACCACCAGTTCACATCCTTCGATATTAAACCGCTTCAACACGTTTCGTCCCTCATATATCGTGATTCCTTCCGTCTCAAAACGGTCGGATAAATGACAAAAAAAATCTGCCAGGAAAGGATATGCCGGATTCGTTACTACTTTCATTTCTGCAAGGTGGAATTTATCTTATCCACAATCATCTCCGGCGTAATCTGTGTCATGCACGCCCAATCCCCCCGGAAACAAGGCTTCTGGCCGAAGACTGAACAGGGACGACAAGGAAGATCGAGTTGAACGGCATTTTTCGGGTCCTGATGATAACCGTAAAATCCGGCATAGGGATGCGTTGCTCCCCAGACCGAAATCACTTTTGTATCGACCAGAGAAGCGAAATGCATATTGGCTGAGTCCATACAAAGCAATACGTCCAACCGGCTGATCAAGCAAGTTCGTTATCCAGCGAATAACGGCCGACGACACTTTTTACACGCGGATACTGGAATGCCCATTGCTCCAAAACAGCTTCTTCATAACCACGACCTCCCAACAGAAAGATCGTATAATCTTCATTTTCCGACAAGCGAGCGACAACCTGTTCCATATCGTCCACCGGATAGATTTTTCCGCGATGCTTGGCAAACGGGGCAATTCCAATCCATTTACCGGTCTTTGTTCCGGCCACGGCTTCCATAGCCGACAAATCGGCCGGCTTCGATTCATAAAGGGATGTGAAAGTTTCCGTATAGTTCAGACCGGCAGCACGGAACACATCGGCATAGCGTTCTATCACCGGACGCAAGGGTTTCAGTTCCTTATGATTACGCTCGGTCAGCCGTTTCCGTTCCTTCCTTGCCTTATCCACAACATAAACCTTTTTCCCTTTTATCCGGAACATACCTCGGATAATCATGGTACGGATCACATTATGCAAATCCAATACGACATCATACTCATACTTGACCAACGCAGAGGCAAACCGGAGCAATCCGCCCAATGTCTTTTCTGCCGCCTTCGTATTGATACCGATCACGTCCACATTTGCCGGACGGTTCATAAAAACAGGTATCAGGAAAGCCTGCGTAAGTACAGTAAACGTATGTTGGGGGTTTGCTTTGGCGGCAGAGTAGATCACTGGAACCGTCATAGCAACATCGCCAATAGCAGAAAGTCTTATAACAAGTATTTTTGCCATGTAATGAATTTAATACATTTTCATGATTCGTAACTTCTATCAATACTGTTCACAAAGATATAAATTATTTCCGGAATAAGTTATCTGAATTCATTACATGTCGTTGTCATATTGTCACAGCAATCGTTGTTACGACAGGATATCGTCGTATTTATCAAAATGTCAAATTACCCCTATCAGCAATAAGCTGTATGTAGTCCTGACCAGACACAGCACCTTTTATCTCACCCAGGAGAAGATAGCAAATATCCTTATTCAGACTTTCACTGCACAAATACATCCTTTTGATCTATCAATAGTCAATATTCATAAATGATGATATAAAAGACTAAATGAATATATGAATTAGATATTTAAACCCAATACAACTTTTCGCTTCATCTGGAATTTAAATCTGCTGTACAGCATAGTTTTTAAAGGGGAAAAGGCTCATCAAAAAAGTTTCACCGACTGAATTTAACAAATATTTCGTCTTAAATAAACCCTCATCTCATTTAAAATGAAAAAAATTCGTTTTAAACGAGATGACAATTTATTTAAAACGGTGATTGGAAATTCATATAAATAGACACGATGTTAAATATTGTATACTAGACTCTCCTATTTCAATTATCCTGACAAACATTACAATCACAGCAACTGCCTAAAACAAGACAATAAGATATATTATTCCTAAAAACAACATCAATTTGCCATCAAGACCATTCAGTATAATTCGCTTTAGCGACAGAGAAAATCATCGAAACCAGGCAAAATACCCCATGCAGAGAGTCGCATAATAAGTATTTTGCCATTTCATTCCGTTTTATTTTTTCCCGTACAACACAGGGTTTAATGCCGGGTCATTGTACATTTTCATTTGTTTATACACCTTCATGTACTTACGTCCTGCTTTTATATCAGCCAGTAGCTGGTCCAAAGCCGTTGACAGGTCAACCTTCTGTTCCAGCAACACGTTCAGCTTTTCTTCACATTTCGCTTTATGCTCGGGAGTTGCATCGGGACGGTTAGCCTCTTCGGCCATATGATAAATCTTCAATGTCAGGATAGACAACCGGTCGACCGCCCATGCCGGACTTTCCGTATTGATCGTCGCATCCGGCAATACTTTCACTTCTTTGTATTTATCCAGAAAGAAACTGTCGATCAATTCCACCAAGTCGGTACGGTCCTGATTAGACTTGTCTATACGACGTTTGATAGCCACTGCCTCCACCGGATCAATTGCCGGATTACGGATGATATCTTCCAGATGCCACTGTACAGCATCAATCCAGTTTTTCAAATAAAGATAAAACTCTATACTTTTTACCTCATACGGATTATGCATGGTTGCATCCACATCATCAGAAACATGATACGCTTTCGTAGCCTGTTCAAATATCCGGTAACACTGTTCGCTGAAATTCATAAATAATCGTTTTGCTTTCTGTAAATACTGTTGACAAAGGTAGAAAATCTTTTTCGATAATCTATCAATGGATATTCTGATTTCAAGTCATCACCAACCGGTCTATTCCGCAAATAATCTCTATCTTTGCCCTGCAAAAAGCATATAAAATGAAAATAGTAGCTGACAACACGGTCCCATACCTGAAAGGCGTAGCGAACCAATCGCAGAAATAAAATACCTCAACTCAAACGAGTTTACTCCTTCAACCATCCACGACGCAGATGCTCTCATTGTACGAAGCATCGACAAATGTACACGCGAATTGCTCCAAGGTAGCCGTGTCAAACTGATCACCACAGCGACTATCGGCTTCGATCATATCGACATAAAATATTGTGATGAAGCAGGTATCACCTGGAAAAATGCTCCTGGCTGCAATGCTGTCTCGGTTGCACAATACGTATTGGCTTCACTTATCACGATAGCCCTTCGCAGAGGAGAAACGCTTCAAGGAAAAACGATCGGGATAGTCGGTGTAGGGCATGTCGGGAAAGAACTGGAAAAACTGTGTACGGCTTACGGTTTACATATCTTGCGTAATGACCCGCCACGAGCAGAAGAAGAGGGAGCAGCAGGATTCGTTTCGCTGGATACGATCGCAGAAGAAGCTGATATCATCACCTTCCATACACCGTTGACAAAAGAAGGACCTTTTGCAACCCGTCACCTTGCCAACGAAGTTTTTTCAACAAAACACGAAAAAAGCCTTGGTTTGTAAATGCTTCAAGAGGAGCTGTACACGATACGACGGCATTGATAAAAGCACTGAAATCAGGAAAAATCAGCGAAGCAGTGATAGATTGCTGGGAAAACGAACCGGCGATCGACCGGGAACTGTTAAGTCTTACAGCCGTTGCCACTCCCCATATTGCCGGATTCTCCGCTGATGGCAAAGCCAACGGGACTCGTACCTGCCTGGAAAATATCGAACGTTTCTTCGGTGTGAAAATAGAGAAATTAAGAGAAGTTATGCCGCCAGAGCCTGCCGACCCTGTTATCGATCTGGCCGGAGTGACGGAATACCGTATCGAACACGCAATACTTAAAAGTTTTAGTCCGCTTGCTGTAGACAGAGCACTGAGGGAAACGCCGGAAAAGTTCGAATGGTTCCGGACAAATTATCATCACCCCCGGGAGTTTGCCGCTTATACGGTAAAGAATGCGACAACAGAAGAGCGGGCACTTTTTGATAAGTTAGGTTTCAAATAATACCATTCTACTATTCACTGCAATGGCTAAAGACAAGTTATTATCACTCGGTTTTTGCTACATATTAACGGCTAATTTTCTGCTGTTTTTTGCATTTTACCTGATACTGCCAATCCTGCCCTTCTATTTACAGGAACGGTTTATGACAGATAAGTCGATGATCGGATTTATTCTGTCCTGTTATACGATAGCCTGTCTTTGTATCCGTCCGTTTTCCGGATATCTGCTGGATACCTTTGCCCGTCGCCCGTTATATCTGTTGGCGTATGCCATATTCATGGTTATCTTCGCCGGATATATGATTGCCAGCGTGTTGAGTATTTTCATTGTGCTGCGTATTCTTCACGGATTCGCATTCGGGATGGTCACGGTATCGGGTAATACGATCGTGATTGACATTCTTCCTTCTTCACGCCGTGGTGAAGGGATCGGATATTATGGGATGGCGAATAATCTGGCGATGAGTTTCGGTCCGATGATCGGATTGTTCATGCATAACAGTTTCAGTTATGAAGTGATTTTCAGTTGCTCGCTGGTTTCCTGCTTCTTGGGATTTATCATGGCTTATCTGGTTAAAACGCCTTACAAGCAACCGGTAAAGAAAGAACCGATTTCGCTCGACCGCTTTTTCCTGGTCAAAGGAACTTGGGCTGGAATTTCACTGCTAATGCTTTCCATTCCTTACGGGATGACAACCACCTATGTGGCAATGTATGCCGACGAGATCGGTATATCTGTCAATTCGGGACTTTATTTCACCTTTATGGCGATCGGACTCGCAACTTCCAGGCTGTTTTCCGGCCGGCAGGTAGATAAAGGGCGTATCACACTGGTTATTACATTGGGGATGTATCTGGCATGTGCCAGTTTCTTTGCGCTCGCTTCCCTCGATGCATTGATGAAATGGAATCCGACGTTCACTTCCTATTTATATATAGCCATCGCTTTATCACAAGGTGTTGCTTTCGGAACCATGTTCCCGGCATTCAACACCCTGTTTGTCAATCTGGCACCCAACAGCCAGCGCGGAACGGCAACTTCCACCTACCTCACTAGCTGGGATGTCGGTATCGGAATCGGATTAATGATCGGCGGAAGTATCGCACAGGAATTCGGCGGATTCAACCACGCTTATCTGTTTGGAGCCTGCCTGACAGTTTTATCCACTTTCTTTTTTATCTTCAAGGCTGGACCGCATTTCAACAAGAACAAACTGCGGTAAAAAACGGGTTATCGTGCCAAAGATTCTATATAATTACAGATGTTTTCGATTCCTTTTTCACTTTCAATTTGCTCACTGAGCATCGCCGCATTCTTTTTATATTCGGGATTGCTGATCAGGTCACTCATTTTTTGCTCCAGTTCACTTTCCGATACCTTTGCGATCTTCACTCTTTCCGGACCGACTCCGAGTACCTGGACCCGATACCCCCAATAAGGCTGATCCAGAAGTAAAGGAGTGATCAGCTGAGGTTTCCCGGCACGTGCCACACTATGCGTCGTTCCGCTTCCTCCATGATGAATCACAGCGTCACAATGAGGGAAAATCAGATGATGCGGAATCGGCTTTTGCATCAGGAACAGTTGTTCATTCCCCTGCAACGTCTCTCCGGTCTTTGCCCAACCTGAACCAACCACCAGCCGGTATTGCTTCCGTTTGCAGATACGGGCCAGCATACCGCAAAAGCGCTCCCGGTCGTTCGATGTACAACTACCTAACGTAAAAAAGAGAACCGGTGTCTGTTCCTTTTTGATAAATGCCATCAATTCCTGATAAGCCTCTTCATCATATTCAAAGGTATCATTGAAACAATACCCGCCTATATTCCAGCGAAAACGTTTGTCCCAGACGGGATCGGTATGTCCCAGGTAACGGCTGTATAATAAGAAGTTATCGCTGTTCTTTCCGGCATCCTCCCCAAAGTTACTGATTGGAGCCAACCCGTATTTCCGACGATTCTTATTTATCGTATCCTTCACCATATAGTTGGATACCCGGTTCATCATCAGCCAAAGCAATTTAGGTGCAATGAACGGATTGGGTTTCGGATAAGGAAAAGCAGGAGGAGGCATTTTCTCGCCCGGAAGAAAAGGCGCAAAAGAAGTGCGGACGAACGGCTTCTTGCAATACGCGGCAATCCCCGTAGCGGCAAATTCAGTATTAGCAGCTACAAGAACATCGTTCTGTTCCAAAAGCGGAATTACCTGCACAAACTGTTTGTCTATCGCATCGCGCGTCCACTCGACAATCCTTTTGAAACTCTGTTTATTCTCGGCTGCGTCGGCCATCATCCCGCCAATATTATCAAAATCCTGCAAAACGACTTTTACAGGATATTTCTTTGCCATTTCCTCAAAAACATGGGGAATATTTACCGTCACCTCATGACCCCGTTTAACCAACTCGCGGGCTACAGCCAGATAAGGCAGTACATCGCCTTGCGATCCTCTTGTTACAAGCAGTATTTTCATTCTTCAATATTTTACACGTAGTTTTTTCATCACAAATCAGACTTCTTTGCCTTCTTTGCCATCCGGGAGACATTGTTCTTTTACCTCACAAGCCTCACTTACCTTTTTATCTGCTATCTTCCTTTTAAAAAGCATCCGGACCAAAAAGGCTAAAAATCCTAACAATATACTCATTAACATAATGAGAACAAAGAAAGGAGATATAAACATATCCGTCAATGTCTATTTTTCACATTCGATATTCTATTATTAATAATGTCATTTTACCATACACTAATATACAGATAGTTATTATACCACCAAAAGGTCAATTCTTAATAATGGAATATTGATTCTGAAATATAGCTATTGTTTGGTACAAAGTTATATCAGTACTTTGTATCATCAAAATTAAACAATAAAAAGAAAAGTAAATGAACAAGTATTTATTGCGCAACTTTCTTTATGTTATCTGCATGGTCCCTTTCCTGTTTGCCTGCGATGACAATGATGATGATGGCGGTTCCGAATTAAACGGAATCTATTCCAATAAGTTGAGCACACCGGAAGGTGGCAATACACTGAACCTGACTTACAGTGGACGTGAGTTCATCGGTAAGGATGTCTCTTTCAAACTAACCGATAACAATGCGGCAACCATTACACTGCATTACGTCCTCCCCGGGGAAGCCACAACATTGCTGGAGAACGTAACAGTTACTTCCGGAAGCAACAGTTACTCTTTTTCAGGAAACGGAACCGGAAACAACGGCACTACTTTTGCTTATAAAGGAAATGTTGAAAAAGGCAAAATGACACTCGATCTGACCGATGTAAAAATAGCATCGAACCAACTGACTTCAAATGGAACATGGTATCCGGTGCAAGGTGGGGAATCTACTGAAACAGACCCTGTTTTGGGAGAATATACTTTGATGCGCCATGCCTTTCATATGGTAACTGATAATGCTCTTCTGGGACAGGTAATTCCCATACTGGAGCCTATTGCAGGAAACCTGATCTGCTGGTTTATCAATGAAGTCTCTTTCAATCCGGATGGAAATATCACAGCCCGCTACGCCACCATGCCGGAAGGCAAAGCTATTGGAGACTTGATAAATACTCCCCCGAACAGAAAAGAGAGCGAATGGCTCACTTCGCCGATCAATCTGGCTTCTTATTATGTAAAAGACGACTCAGAACTTTATATAGTCCCCAACATTGATATGATTCTTTACCAGATTCAACAGAATAAGACTAAGGCAGACGGCGGCCTCGATGCTTCCGTTATCGCGGCCATTTACCAGCAGCTTAATAAATGGAGTACTACCGGTATCCGGATGAATATCCGCAAAAATTCGGAAGCCCCTTACAGCAGCATGGGCAAACAAATCGCTTATAAGGGAGATATATTCCTGTATCTGGATAAAGATGAAATTGCAGCTTTCCTTCCGCTGTTACCCTTAATAAAAGATCTTCTTCCGGAAGAAATAATTGGCGGACCGATGGGACCGATGATAACATCTTTGCTTGAAATGCTTTCCAGTAGCCTGCAACAAACAAAAACACTGGAACTAGGCATGATGCTAAGCAAACAAAAGGAGATACAATAATAAATAAAGAGTACAGACATGAAAAAATATACAATACTATTTTTACTAGCCTTCCTGACGGGTCCCGCTTTCGGACAGATCATGAAAGGGTTCGTATATGACAAAGAGACCAATGAACCATTGGCCGGAGTCAACATTACTTATAAAAGGATCACGGGAGAAACAAACGGTACAATCTCCGAGGCAGACGGTTCTTATCAGATCAACCTTCCGGAAGGGGGCGTCGACCTGCTGTTCAGTTACATCGGTTATGAGAACGAACAGGTGCCGGTAGTAATCAACCGGAATGAAACGAAGACAAGAAATATATTCATGCAGGTAAAAGCCAACCTGTTGGGAGATGTGGTAGTCAGTGCCGGACGTTTTGAACAAAAACTAAGTAATGTCACCGTCTCCATGGATTTGCTGAAGGCCGAAGATATTACCAAGCAAGCGCCAACCGACCTGAGTGCCACACTAAATACAATGCCGGGAGTCGATATCAACGACAAACAGCCTTCTATCCGTGGCGGTAACGGCTGGACCTACGGCGTCGGTTCACGAAGTCTTGTGCTGATCGACGGAATGAGTGCGCTTACTTCGGGTACAGGAATCATTAACTGGAATATCGTTCCGCTGGAAAATATCGAACAAGTGGAAGTTATGAAAGGGGCCTCTTCCGTGCTGTACGGTTCGTCTGCCCTGAATGGTGTAATCAACATCCGGACCAAACGGCCAAGCCTGACACCGGTAACGACCTTGCGTGCTTATTTAGGTATTTACGGCGATCCCGACAACGAGGAATACCGGTGGAGCGACAAATCTTTCTGGAAAGAAGGTAAATATGAGGTAGAACCATTCCTGCGTAAAAACGTATTCTCAGGTATCCGCAACCCGATTTATGAAGGGATAGACTTCTCACATGCCCGCCGCATCGGAAACTTCGACGTATCGGCCGGACTGAATATGTTTACCGACGAAGGATATAAAAAACAAGGTTACAACAAACGGTTTCGTGCCGGCGGTAACCTGACTTACCATCAACCGATGAAAGACGGTAATTTGCTGAACTATGGTTTCAACGTAAACTTCATGAGCGACAAATATGCCGATTTCTTCCTCTGGCGTTCGCCGAAAGATGTTTATGAACCGTCTCCCATTGCCAATATGGGACGCGAAGCAAATACCTTCTACATCGACCCGTTCTTTAATTTCACAAACCCGAATAATAATACCTCCCACAAGGTAAAGGCCCGCTTCTATTACCGCGGTGACAATATAGCAGACGGCTCGAACAGCGGGAAGTCGATCACGGACATTTTGGGAAATATGGGTACTGATGTCAATGCCATTACCGGTATTGTGCAAAACGTACAAAACGGCGATTACAGCATGCTCTATCCAATCATCCAGCCGGCTTTGCAAGGCGACCTGAACGGACTGGTAAACGGAACAACCAATCTGCTAGGAAGCATTTTCCCAACAGCGACTACAGCCGATTACTGCGACTTGCTTTCATGGGTGATGAAACGCGGTATTCCTAGCAACACCTCCGACCTAATCCCTTGGTTGTCCAATGCGATCAACCCGAAGGCTGACCCGGTAACCATCGACAAGAATTATACGTATTATCTGGATTACCAGTTCAACAAAAAATGGGACAACGGTACACAGATCACAGCCGGAGCCACTTATGAACACATGCGAAGTACCTCTGTAACGACAGGCAATCACGATAGCGACAATGCTGCCTTGTTCTTCCAGTATGACCAACGCTTTTTCGACCGTCTGAGCGTGTCTGCCGGTATGCGTGCCGAATATTATCGTGTGGACGATTTCCTTCGTGAAGCCGACACAAAGATATTCGGAGCTAAAGTACCTGTCAAACCGATCTTCCGTGCAGGTTTGAACTACCAACTGGCTGATTACAGCTTCATCCGGGCCAGCTTCGGACAAGGCTATCGTTATCCTTCTCTGACCGAGAAATATGCCCGCAAGGATATCGGTGGAGTCGGTGTATTCCCGAACAATGAAGTAAAGGCGGAAAAAGGGGTAAATGCAGAACTGGGGTTCAAACAAGGATATAAATTCGGTAATCTGATGGGATTCTTCGATGTGGCCGGTTTCTATACGCAATACACGGACATGATCGAATTCCGTTTCGGCTTCTTCGACCCCAACTCTTATGCCTATGCCAACAGCACACAGGAAATCCTGGGTATCATTGCCAAAGGTCAGATGCCGGGTATCGGTGCACAATTCTACAATGTATCCAAAGCACGCATCTATGGGGCAGAGATAAGTACAAACGGTTTCTACAACTTCAATCCCGACACCAAGTTATCTTATAACCTGGGATATGTTTTCATCGAACCCGAGGATATCGATTACAAGGAAAAGAATGAAATCGAAGCACAATACAATGACCCTCTCCGTGCCAAGGAAAAATCCAACGATTCCAAATATCTGAAATATCGTCAGAAACACACGGTGAAAGGTGTGCTTGATCTCCAGTGGAAACGCCTGAATCTGGGTATGAATATGACTTGGAAGAGTAAGATGCTGGCAGTCGATTATCTGATGGTAGACGAGCGCGAAAAAGAACAGCCGGATGCCATGGAGTATATCCGTCAACTGCTGTATGGAAATATCGGCGGAGAAACGCTTAATACATACTGGAAAGAAAAGAATACGGACTATTGTGTAGTCGACCTGCGTGCCGGCGTAAAAATAACGAAAGACGTATCATTCCAGTTTATGATCAACAATCTCTTTAATAAAGAATATTGCACACGCCCGATGCTGGTATCGGCACCACGCACTTATGTGATGCAATTGAGCATAACATTCTGATTAAACCACTAATAGATGAAAAGCCCTGCCGGTAATTTCTTGATCCGGCAGGGCTTAATTTTTTATACCTTTTTCTTACTATTTCAATAAGTCATCAATCACATGCGGATAATGAGCATATTCCAATGCATGCACTTTAGTAGCCACTTCTTCAGGGGTATCGGCAGGCAATACCTCACATTTAGCCTGGAAAATGATATCACCTTCATCGTAATTCTCATTTATATAATGTATGGTTATGCCTGACTCTTTCTCGCCGGCAGCAACGACAGCCTCATGCACATGCATCCCATACATACCCTTTCCGCCATGTTTCGGTAACAGAGCCGGATGGATATTGATGATTTTACCCGGATAAGCAGTCAGCAATGCATCTGAAATCTTATTCATAAAACCAGCCAGAACAATCAAATCGATCTGATATTCCGCCAGTTTCGCCAAAATGGGGGTTCCTTCCACAAATTCGTCGCGGGAAAACACAAAAGACGGAATTCCCAGATTATTGACGCGTGCATGAACGCCCACATTCTTATTATTGGACAAAACAACCGCGACTTTAACGGTTTCACTTTTAGAGAAGTACCGGGCGATATTTTCCGCGTTTGTACCCGAACCGGAGGCAAAAATTGCTACGTTTTTCATATTTTCCTATGTTTTAGTGCACACGAAAAGAAAAAATGTGCAGTTTTCCGCATTTTTAGTGCATTAAATTTGTTTTGTAACATAAAAAATTCTTTTCTTTGCACTGCAAATTTAAAAAGTATATTCGTATTTATTAATCTAAATTGAAAAAGTTATGTCTGAAGTTGCATCTAGAGTAAAGGCTATCATCGTTGACAAATTAAGTGTTGAAGAAACAGAAGTTACAAACGAAGCGAGCTTTACTAATGATTTAGGAGCAGACTCTCTTGACACTGTAGAGTTGATTATGGAATTCGAAAAAGAATTCGGTATTTCAATTCCTGATGATCAGGCAGAAAAGATTACAACAGTAGGCGATGCAGTCGCTTATATCGAAGCTAACGCGAAGTAATCAATCCTTTTAATTAAAGGTATGGAATTAAAAAGAGTTGTAGTAACAGGTCTTGGAGCCATTACTCCTCTTGGTAATACCCTCGCAGAAACCTGGGAGGGCCTTATCAACGGGAAGAGTGGAGCGGGACCTATTACTCATTTTGATGCATCAAAATTTAAAACGCACTTTGCCTGCGAAGTTAAAGGTTTTGATCCGTTAGAGGTGATGGACCGTAAGGAAGCTCGCAAATGCGACCGCTATAGTTTATTGGCTATCAGCGCAGCCAAACAGGCTGTTGCAGATGCAGCTATGGACTTGGAGAATGAGAATAAAGATCGTATCGGTGTTATTTTCGCTGCCGGAATCGGTGGTATCAGGACTTTTGAAGAAGAAGTTGCCAGTTATGAAAAAACAAAAGACACGATCGGTCCGAAATTCAACCCGTTCTTCATTCCTAAAATGATTGCAGATATTGCAGCAGGACATATTTCAATGATGTACGGTTTCCGTGGTCCGAACTTTGCGACTGTTTCAGCATGTGCATCTTCAACCAATGCTATTGCCGATGCTTTCAACTACATTCGCTTAGGAAAAGCAAATGCAATTGTTACAGGTGGTGCAGAAGCTGCTATTGCGGCTCCCGGTCTTGGCGGTTTTAATGCGATGAACGCTCTTTCAACCCGAAACGAATCACCGGAAACAGCTTCGCGCCCATTCAGCGCAAGTCGCGACGGATTTGTAATGGGTGAAGGTGCAGCCTGTCTGATTCTTGAAGAGATGGAACATGCATTGGCCAGAGGCGCTAAGATCTATGGTGAAATTGTCGGTGCAGGTATGTCGGCAGACGCTTACCACCTGACAGCTTCTCATCCGGAAGGTCTGGGTGCAAAACTGGTGATGAAGAATGCTCTTGAAGACGCAGAGATGAAACCGGAAGAGATAGACTATATCAATGTTCACGGTACTTCTACTCCGGTAGGAGACATCTCGGAAGCAAAAGCTATTCTGGATGTATTCGGCGAACATGCCTATAAGCTGAACATCAGTTCAACGAAATCTATGACTGGACACTTACTGGGTGCAGCCGGAGCATTGGAAGCAATTGCTTGTATTATGGCTGTTAATGAAGATATTGTTCCTCCGACTATCAATCATGAAGAAGGAGACAATGATCCTGAAATCGATTACAATCTGAACTTCACGTTCAATAAAGCACAAAAAAGAACGGTTAACGCAGCACTGTCCAATACCTTCGGGTTCGGTGGTCACAATGCCAGCATGATTGTAAAAAAATTTGTGAAGTAAAGTGTTTACACAATTATACAAAAAGATAAGGCTCCTCAAACATAAGAATAAGGAGCCTTATTCTTCTTTATATAAAATACTGGGATTTTACCCCGATAACATCCACGTTTACGAACAGGCCTTCCTGCACAAATCTTCCTCTGTGGAAGCCAGCGATGGAAAATGGCTGAACAACGAACGACTGGAGTTCTTGGGTGATGCCGTATTGGATGCCGTCGTGGCAGACATTGTATACAAACATTTTCAAAATAAACGGGAAGGTTTCCTGACCAACACCCGTTCCAAAATCGTTCAACGCGAAACACTCAATCGCGTAGCCGTTGAACTGGGACTCGACAAGATGGTTGTCTACTCAGCCAAACTGAGTTCTCACAATAATCATATGTATGGCAATGCACTGGAAGCACTGATCGGAGCAATCTATCTGGATCAGGGATACCGCATGTGTTATCATTTTGTAGAAGATGTAATCATCAATAAATACATCGACCTGGATAATATCGCCCGTAAAGAAGTAAACTTCAAATCCAGTCTGATAGAATGGAGCCAGAAAAATAAACTGGAAATTACATTCGAATTGATAGAATCGTTCACCGACAATGACGGCAATCCGGTCTTCCAAACGGGCGTCACACTGGCCGACACACAAATAGGCGTCGGTATCGGTTATTCCAAAAAGGAGTCACAGCAGAACGCTGCTAAGATGGCAATCAAGAAATTGCGTACGGATAAAGTATTCCAGCAATTCATTTCCGAACTGAAAAAGAAACAGACCGGCGAAACAACTGCCGAGCATGAGTTTGAAGATCTTCCGGAGGAAGATTCGACAACGGAGCAGGAACAGGCTCCGGTCAAGCAAACAATAAGTAATAGTACGCAGTGTATCGATGCCACAATCAATGAAGAAGTTCGGTAATTAATTATTTACCGAACGAAATCCCCATTCTTTCTCCCTGAACGATCAGATCATGTTCCGGAGTGACCAGTTTTAATTTGCCGGCCACTTCCGACAAGGCTATCGATTCCACATTATTTCCTTTCATGCAGACCATACGCCCGAACTGACGGTTGGCAATCAACTCCGTCGCATGTCCTCCCAGGCGGGTAGCCAGATTACGGTCAAAAGGTGAAGGATTACCGCCACGCTGGATATATCCCAGCACCGTATCACGGGATTCTATTCCGGTTGCCGCCTCAATCGTACGGGTGATATAATCGGAAGGACGCTTCTTATCGGGCGTTTCCACTCCTTCGGCAACGACTACAATCGAATAGGGTTTGCCACGATGGGCACGGTCGAGAATCGTCTGGTTTACTTTGTCCATATCATATCCCAGTTCGGGAAGCAGTATCACATCCGCACCTCCCGCCATTCCGGCATAAAGAGCGATCCAGCCGGCATGATGTCCCATTACCTCCACTACCATGACCCGTTTATGCGAACTGGCAGTAGAATGCAAACGGTCGATCGCATCCGTCGCAATATTGACAGCCGTATCGAAACCGAACGTTATATCCGTTCCCCACACATCATTATCGATTGTTTTAGGAACACCAATAATATTCAAACCAAGGGCAGAAAGCATTCCGGCTGTCTTCTGTGTACCGTTTCCACCGATACAGACCAGACAGTCTAATCCTAATTCTTCATAATTCTGTATAATAACCTGAGGTTTTTCACTTTCACCGGAGGCGAGTAGTTTACGGAACGGTTTTTCACGGGAAGTACCCAGGATCGTTCCGCCCAGGTTCAGGATACCGGAAAGACTACGTTCGTCGAACGATTGAATATCTTTGTTCAACAAGCCAACAAAACCACTATGAATTCCGATCACTTCCATACCATAATGCATTATGGCAGTTTTACCGACACCACGAATCGTTGCGTTTATACCGGGACAATCACCTCCCGAAGAAAGGATACCTATTTTCATTGTTTTGTTAATTATGTATACGACAAAGATATAAATAAAAAGAGAATGCCTACATTTGCAACCTATACAAATAAAAAGAGCATGGATATTTTAACAAATACAATATCACTACTCTTCCGCCCCCGTCAAAAGGAGATAGAAAAATATGGGCAGGAGACCGACCGGCTGCAACGCAAGCAGCTACGGTCGTTATTATCGGCAGCCCGCAACACGGAATGGGGGTTGAAATATGATTATAAAAGTATCAAAAGATATGAAGATTTCTGCCAGCGTGTCCCGTTGCAGATATATGACGACATAAAGCCTTACGTTACACGGATGATTAACGGAGAAAGGAACATACTCTGGCCTTCGGTAGTAAAGTGGTACGCCAAAAGCAGCGGCACCACGAACGACAAAAGTAAATTCCTTCCCGTCACTCCGGAAATATTGCAGGGCTGTCACTACAAAGGTGGTTTCGACACGGTTGCCCTCTATCTGAGAAATAATCCGGAAAGTCATTTTTTCTCCAAAAAAGGATTGATTCTGGGCGGTAGCCACAGTCCTTCTCCTTTAAATCAAAAATCCCATTGCGGCGACCTGTCCGCAGTTCTGCTACAGAACCTGAATCCGCTGGTCAACCTGATGCGTGTTCCGGCTAAACGGATTATTCTGATGGATGAATGGGAAAGCAAAATAAAAGCGATCGTAGACAGTACGTGGAATAAGGATGTAAACAGTCTTTCCGGTGTTCCTTCATGGATGTTGGTATTAATCAAGTCTGTTCTGAAAAAGACCGGACGGGACTATCTGACCGAAGTCTGGCCCAATTTGGAAGTATTCTTCCACGGAGGTATCAGCTTCGAACCTTACCGGGAACAATATAAAGCCCTCATTCCTTCGGACAAGATGCATTATATGGAAACGTACAATGCTTCAGAAGGATTTTTCGGCATACAGGATGATCCGGCGGATCAGAGTTTGCTGTTGATGCAAGATTACGGTGTATTCTACGAGTTTATCCCTATGTCGGAAGTCGGTATGCCCAATCCGACCATTCTGCCGTTGGAAGCAGTGGAGACAGGAAAAAACTACGCGATGGTCATCACGACCTCCGGCGGACTATGGCGTTATCAGATTGGAGATACGGTGCGTTTTACCTCTCTTTTCCCGCATAAATTCGTTATTTCGGGAAGAACCAAGCATTATATCAATGCTTTCGGAGAGGAATTGATGGTCGATAATGCTGACAAAGCAATCAGTAAGGTCAGCCGGCAGACCGGAGCTATCGTCAAAGAATATACAGCAGCCCCTCTTTTTATGCTCGACAAGGCGAAAGGCCGTCATCAATGGTTTATCGAATTTGAAAAGATGCCTCCTTCCATGGAAGAGTTCGCTTCATTACTGGATAAAACATTACAGGAATTAAACTCGGACTATGAGGCCAAACGTTATAAGGAAATATCTCTTCAACCGCTGGAAATCACAATCGCCCATGAAGGCGCCTTCTACGAATGGCTCAAAGAAAAAGGGAAATTAGGCGGCCAGCACAAAATTCCACGTCTCAGCAACGACCGGACACATATCGAACAATTACTGGCTATCAATAAGCAGTTATCCTGATTATTCAAAACGAATAAGAGAAATAAACTCCTCCTCCCTGTTCATTAAAGGTCGGAGCAATAACCATATTTTGAGCCGCTTTACGGTTTATCTTACGGGCAATAGCGTTACGAATAGGGAAATAGGTGAGATAAGCCAGTTCGACGGACAAAATACCGAATCCGGCTCCGGCGACGACATCGGCTACCCAATGCCGGTTATTATATAATCTGGAACCCGCAACAAAAAGGGCCAGGGCATATCCTGAATAAGCCAATATAGGCTGCTGTCCTTAAACTCTTTATAGGCCATATGTGCCCCTAAAAAAGCATTCGCCGTATGTCCGGAAGGAAAAGAATACGGGCCTCCGTCCGGACGTATTTCTTTAACCGTATATTTCAGGGTACGTGTCATAACGGCATTCATCCCTTCCGCCAGAGTGACAAGGAAAAGCTGGTCCCCCCAGTTATGCTTCTCCTTCCCCATCAGGTCGCAAACAAATACCCAGCCCAGCATCCCCCACTCCATATAATCATCGAGATGAATTTTCTTAACATCGCTTTTCCGCGAGAAAAGATGAAAATCATTCATACCGTCAATAGCAGTACCGACTGCCCCGACTGTAATCAGCGAAGCCGGAAGTATCAGATGTTTCGCATTGAATTTATACTCGATAACAGGCATCTTCTGTTTTAAACTGTCAGGCAACACAGTCTCATTTTGTGCACAGAGAGGCGACAGACATGCTATTATCAGAAAAATTACAGTAAAAAGAGCTGTTCTCATTCCTTGCAGGCTTTATCTTATTCAAGCCACAAAGGAACAAAAAATAACTTATCTTTGTTTCTATATAGTATAATGATATCCGTTTATAAACAAATTAAAAACATTCATTCTGATGAAAAGAACAAACAACGGGCCTATCCTATCTGCCTTATCCTTTGCACAGGCCTTCTTTTTTCCTGTGGACAACAGAAAGCGAAACAAGAATCCCAGGCTGAAAACGAATCTGCCGAAATGGTTGGAAATGATAAAGACGAACATGGCTGTATTGCTTCTGCCGGTTATACCTGGTCGGAAGTGCAACAAAATTGTATCCGCCTTTTTGAATCGGGAATACGACTGGAAGCCACCGATGGTAAATCATCCGCTTATATCGTTTTCAGCCCGGACTCATTAAAGGCTGAGTTATTTTTCTCAAACGGTACACCGAATGAAATACTCGACCGCCGCTCGCTTCCCGCCGGAGGTTATGCCTGGAATATAGAAGACGATGACACTAAGAATATACGTCTCGAAGATGGTATATGGACAATTAGCCAGCGCCAAAAAGAAATATACCGGCAAGACAAGGCGGAAAGCGATGACTCCCTGGGTAAAATGCAAACGCTCACTTATGAAGGTGAGTTGCCTTGCGCCGATTGCCCGGCATCCGTTACGACCTGACAATCCGTAGCCGTGAACATAGCGGTGATGGTACGTTCTCTCTTTCACAGACTTACCTGGAAGCCGAAGACGGTAAAGATGTTACTTTCGTCACTACCGGCAAACGAATGACATTGCGTGGAATACCCGGAGATGAGAATGCCACCGTCTGGCAGTTGATTTCCGATAATGGCGATGAAACAACGAATTTCCTTTGCGAGAATGATTCTACAATCACTTTGATTGGAGATGATTTCAAAAAAGCAGAATCCGGACTGAACTATAGTTTAAAACGAATAAAGCAGTAATCCTCCTGCGCTCACTAAAAGTTGTGAATTTCATCGGGTTTTAATATATTCTATTCTGTTTTTTTAATCAGAGAGAAATATATTCAGTAACTTTGTCGACTAGTCAACCTCCGAAATTTATAGGCTATGGCGAATGATGAAAGTTCACTGACAGGCATGAAGCAGTTCCTGGAACTCCTTCCTGATACCGTTTTAATAGTTAATAAAGAAGGTTTTATTGAAGACCTACTTAATTATCAGCCGAAATATCTTTGTTCCTTACGCCTCAACAGCAAAAAGGGCAAACTATCCGGGAGCTGTTTAGCTATAAGAATTTAAGAGGTAATTCCGGAAATGAACTCCTGAATGCATTTCTGGATACGATGAAAACCCGTAAATCGAATATAATTCATTACGAAGTAGAGAATGAAAGCCATATTGGTTATGCCGAAGGATATATAATTCCTTTCCAAGATTATACTTTCGGCATATTCCGAAATATGACCAAACGGGTAGAAGCCCAGTTAGAGACTATCAATGAAAAGAACAAACTGGCAATGGCTTTAAAAGCCGGAAACTTGTCGGTGTGGTCTTATCTTCCCGAAAGCGACTCTTTCGATTTATCTGATGAAAATACCGTGCCACAGCCGGGAATGAAACTATGGGATGTCACCAAACAACTGGTTCCCGAGGACAGAGAACGTCATGTCAAACTGGTCACCGACATTGTTGAAGAGAAACACGAACAAAGCATCGAACAATTCCGCCTGTTAACACCGGAAGGAGAAATACGCTGGTATGAGATTTATTCAATGGGCATACGTGGAGAGGACGGGAAGATAGACCGTCTAATCGGTACCCAAAAAGATATCACAGACCAGAAAAATAAGGTGCAGGAACTGATAGAGAATCGTCAGCAACGTGATTTACTCCTACAAATCACAAATATGATTATCTGGGAATATGACAATCAGACCGGCATATTTTCTTCTGCCGGAGAATCCGTATTTTTCAATCAGGATACGACAATAAAGGATATTTATAAAGCAATTGCCCCCGAACATCAGGAAACCTATTTAAAGGCATTCGACGATATTCTGAATAAACGTTCCGAACTTTTGAATATTCAATTCTGCATAAAAGGTCTTGACTGTTCATACCGATGGGTCAGACTAATTGCCAAAGTTTCTAAATATGATAAAAACGGAAATGTCCTCAAACTAATCGGGACACGCGAAGAGATTACAGAAGAGATAGAACGCGAACAAAGATTCCGCAATTACATACAACGCAGCGACCTGGCTATTCAGGCTGCCAATATTATCCAATGGGATTTGGATATCAAGACACAAGAATATACGCGAATATATCCCGATCCGGTCGATCCCGGTAATTTCATCCGCGGATCGTTCAGCTTCACTGTTCACCCGGATGATCGTCTTATTTTGCAAAAGGAACAAGAAAGACGTGCCCGTGAATGCAAAGGATACAGTAACCTGCATTTACGCGTCATGCTGGACGGAGATACGGATTATCGTTGGATGAATACTTTCTCCGTTCCGTTGGAATATACTCCCGACGGAAATCTTAAAAGCGTAACAGGCCTTCTGATCGATATCACACATATTGAAAAAGTAGAAGAAGGCAACCGGATGAAAATGGCTTTCCTTGCTAATATGAGCCATGAAATACGGACACCGCTGAATGCCATTGTCGGCTTCTCCCAGCTTCTCGCCCAGACAGATGATCATGAGGATAAAGATGAATTTATCCGGATTATCGAAGAAAACAACGATTTGCTACTACAGATTATCAACGACATACTCGACATATCCAAAATCGATGCGGGAAAAATGACCTTCAACTACAGTGATTTTGATATTACAGAAGTCATTGCTGATTTGAAGCAGGTCTATGATTCGCACTTACCATCGCAGGTAAAACTTATCTGTAACCTGCCTTATAAAAAGTACATTATCCATTCCGAAAAGAACAGGCTGATACAGGTAATCACCAACTTACTGAACAATGCAGCCAAATTCACCTCGGAAGGCTCTATTACAATCGGCTATGAAGTCATTCCAAACGGATTATCTTTCTATGTTTCCGATACAGGAAAAGGGATAGATAAGGAGAATTTAAACCATGTATTTGAACGATTCACCAAATTCGACAAGTTCGTTCCCGGAACCGGACTCGGCTTATCTATCTGCCAAATGATTGTCAACAAGCTGGGTGGCGAGATGTCCGTTGAATCGGAATTTGGGAAAGGGAGTACTTTCCGGTTTACAATAGCATGTGATATAAAATCATCAGACCTTCTCAAAAAATAGATTTTGAAAAGGTCTGACAATGCTATTCAAAAGGCAGATTAATTCTCTACCTTCACATCGCGCTTCTCGTCGAAGCCGCCGTCAAACTGATTATCCTTGATCTCTGAATGAATCACACGCTGGAAGAAAAAACGGTGCTTGTTCCAGTGGAAAGCCGGATATTGATTATTCTGTTTGATTGTGTTGTTGCGGAAAATCAGGCCATCTACCGATTTAGCATACAGGATCGGGGCATCGAATGTTTCAAACTCGTTATTTTCAATGACGATATTACTATGGAAATATTTTTTCTGGTCTTTCAGGTCGGGTATTTCCGGATAGATTGAAATAACGGCATTTGTGAACTGGAACATATTCGTCAATGAATTGATGAATTTATTGTTACGAATCTCCACATCATGGCAGGCACCGGTCTCAAACCAACCATTACAGTCACCACAGAGCAGAATGGCCGTACCGGATGTATGGTCGAATACATTCTTTTCAACAATCGTTTTCTTCGGTGTGCTGAACAGGGAACCACGGGCACGGTTATTACGGATTACGTTGTCTGCAAAATAAACTTCAGGAGTCCACTCCAAATTCTCGACACCGAATGTTCCTTTCTCACTGATAGCCGGATCAATCGGTTTCTCAAAAACAATCTCAAACACTTTAGCTCCGTGAGCACTTGGCTTATCCAACGCTTTGATGGCTGTAACCTTATTCGGGTCGCCGATTATCTCCATTGTTTTCGAGTCGATAAACTGTACGGCATTACCAGGAAATCCCCATTCAAAACCATAGCTTTGCGGATGCATGTATTCACCTACCAGCGTTTTATCATCTACACGTTTCTGGATTTTCAGATAAGTTCCGTGTACATTGATGGCATCGTCCATCATACCTTCGTACAAGCCGCCTACAGAAACGATTTTTCCTTTACAACCGGAGAAATGAGTAGCATCTGCCTGCGTCGTGAAGTAACGGGGATCGTTATCACCACGAAGACATACGGAGAATTTATCCAGTGTGATATTCTCACTCATCTGCGCCAGTAATCCCATACCTTCCGCATAATGAACCTGGATGTTTTCAAGTGTTGTATTCGTATCATAAGAAACAAAGATACCCGGTGTCGGACGTCCCCAGCCGCGCATGGCAACAACTGTCCCCGGAATCAGTTTCTTATTATTCCATTTGGTTGATTTAAGCACGCGGGGAGAAACTTCCGATACGCCTTTAGAACCGACAGCAATATCGCTGGTTGTATAAACAAGGCGTTTGGTATCTCCTTCAAAGGCGATACCCCAAGCCGGAGCATGCTCCCAACCTTCACCTTTGGCATAAAATACACTGTCACGGATTTCATATTCCACCCAGGGAGCCACCTCATAAGTAATGGCACCGGCAACCGTATCGTTCTCCAATATCTTCACCTGGCTGATATGCGGATTATCAAAGTCGATACTAAAATTCTTCAAGGTGCAGTTTTCCGAATTAATCAGTGAAACAGGTAACATACGGCCATGAAAAATCAATTCCGAACCTTGTGCATCGAAAATGACATTCTTCATGTTCTCAAAAGGCAGTCCCACCAGCTTCGGATTATCCTGGTCGTGGTTAGAGATAAAATATTCCTTTTGCGCTGCACCTCGGGATAGAAATCATAGCGGCCTTTAGGGAGTACGATTGTTATCGTATCATCGCCTGTATGGGAGGCGGCTATCTGTTCCAAAGCCTTCGCCATCAAAGGGGAAGCATTATCTTTCTTGTCGGGAGTCAGACCAAAGTTCGACAAGTCATACTGATTCTTTGTCTGGGAACAGGAACAGAGCATGGCCAGACAGCATAAAATACCAATAAGAGTACGAGAGTTTTTCATATTATTCATTTTCTAAACATTAACCCGACAAATATACGGATTCTTTGCAACTTTGTTGCACCTCATAACCCCTACCTTTGTATCAGGAAAAACAAATAAAACATGACAGATATGGGACATTGCAGTTGTAATCATTGCCATACGGAACGTAAAAGAAAAGTTTCGCCTTATCTTCTTCCGGCAATTTCTTTCGGGATGCTACTGGGAGGAATTGCGATGCAGGTAGCGGAGGCCGGATTCTTCGACCCAATCGTCAGATTTATATGGTATGCACTCGCTTATCTGCCGGTCGGGCTTCCAGTGATGAAAGAGGCGGTTGAAAGTATTCGCGAAAAAGAAATATTCAGTGAATTCACGCTTATGTGTATCGCTACACTCGGCGCATTCTATATCGGGGAATATCCGGAAGGCGTGGCTGTTATGTTATTCTATTCCGTCGGCGAACTGTTTCAGGAAAATGCATTGTCGAAGGCCCGTAAAAATATCAGTGCACTGCTCGACGTCCGGCCCGAAACAGCAGTTGTTATTCGTGATAACGAACGTGTTCCGTTAGCTCCGGCCGATGTAATTCCGGGAGAAATCATAGAGGTGAAAGCCGGAGAAAGAGTTCCTCTCGATGGTAAATTACTCAGCGGGACCGCTTCCTTCAACACCGCAGCACTTACGGGAGAAAGCGTTCCACGAACGATTAGTCCGAATGAAAATGTCTTGGCCGGAATGATTGTGACCGATAAGGTAATCCGGCTGGAAGTAACCAAACCATATAACCAAAGTGCCTTGGCACGTATTCTCGAACTGGTGCAGAATGCATCCGAACGGAAAGCGCCGGCCGAACTGTTTATCCGTAAATTTGCCCGCATTTATACACCAATCGTAACCGGACTGGCTTTTCTGATTGTCCTTATACCTTATCTTTATTCACTGGTACAGCCGGACTTCCTGTTCATCTTTAACGACTGGTTATACCGTGCGCTGGTATTTCTTGTTATCTCTTGTCCCTGTGCATTGGTTATCAGCATTCCACTGGGATATTTCGGAGGGATCGGGGCGGCTTCGCGGCAAGGCATCCTTTTTAAAGGAGGGAATTACCTGGATGCCATCACCAAAATAAACACCGTAGTATTCGATAAAACAGGTACGCTCACCAAAGGAGTCTTTGAAGTACGAAGCCTGTCTACTGAAAATAACGTTCCTGAAAAAGAACTGCTCCGTATCATTGCTTCTGTCGAAAGCCGGAGCAACCACCCTATTGCCAAAGCGATCCTGGCATACGCCCAAGAGCAGCAGGTAACAATCGACACAACCATCGATACGACCGAACTGGCTGGTTACGGATTAAAAGCAATAGTCGACGGGAAAGAAGTATTAGTAGGTAACCCCCGTCTGTTAGACTCGGAAGGAATTTTGTTTCCTCCTAATGAAACAAGTGTTTCACCATATAGAAACAACTGTTTCATTAGTATGAAACAGAATCCGGATACCGTGGTTGTCTGTGCAATCGACCGGCAATACGCTGGTTATATCCAGCTTGCCGATACGCCCAAAGAAGATGCTGCGGAAGCTATCAAACAATTAAAAGACTTAAATATTAATAACCTGGAAATATTATCAGGCGATAAACAAATTATTGTTTCTAAATTAGCTACACAATTGGGGATTCCCCGGGCCTACGGTGACCTGCTGCCGGAAGGAAAGGTCGCCCACCTGGAAGTATTGAAGCAGGACAAAGCAAACAAAATCGCTTTCGTCGGCGACGGGATAAACGATGCGCCAGTCCTTGCATTAAGCGATATAGGCATTGCCATGGGAGGCCTCGGTAGTGATGCCGCCATCGAAACGGCCGACGTCGTAATACAGACCGACCAACCCAGCAAAGTGGCAACGGCAATTCGCATCGGAAAGTTTACACGTACTATCGTGTGGCAAAACATAACATTGGCCTTCGGTGTCAAACTGATTGTTCTGATGCTGGGAGCCGGAGGGATTGCTACCATGTGGGAAGCGGTTTTTGCCGATGTCGGTGTTGCTTTGCTGGCAATCCTCAATGCCGTACGAATATTAAAGACGACTAAAACAGATTGATATGGATGCTTATTTAGATATATTGAAACAAAGAGAAATCAGACCGACAGCCATCCGCCTGCTTATCCTGAAAGCGATGATGCAGTTTGAAAGGGCTTTCAGCCTGCTCGATCTGGAGAATGAGTTGGACACGGTAGACAAATCGACCGTATCAAGGACTATCAACCTTTTCCTGGACCATCACCTTATCCATTGTATCGACGACGGTTCGGGTTCTTTGAAATATTCGGTTTGCGGTAACGATTGCAATTGTTCCGTCAGTGAACTTCATGCGCATTTTTATTGTTTGAAATGCCACAGGACATTCTGCCTGCGGAATATTCCGGTACCGATGGTCGAATTACCCCGTAATTTTACGCTGGAAAGTATCAACTATGTATTAAAAGGTTGCTGCGAAGATTGCTCAAAATAGACAAAGGCATTATCTTTGCATTCTGTCTTCCTCAGTATTACGATGATACAGGTAAAGACAAAGCAACTTTTAAAGTATGAACAGATATGGAACATCCATTAAGTATTTACAACACGCTCACAAGAAAGAAGGAACAATTTATCCCGTTGCATGAACCCCACGTAGGCATGTATGTCTGTGGTCCGACGGTCTATGGCGATGCGCATCTGGGACACGCCCGCCCGGCTATCACATTCGACCTGTTGTTCCGTTATCTTACACATATAGGATACAAAGTACGTTATGTACGCAACATTACCGACGTAGGTCATCTGGAACATGATGCCGATGAAGGTGAAGACAAAATTGCCAAGAAAGCCCGTCTGGAACAGTTGGAGCCGATGGAAGTGGTGCAGTTCTACCTGAACCGTTACCACAAGGCGATGGAGGCCCTCAACGTGCTTCCTCCCAGCATCGAACCGCATGCTTCGGGCCATATCATCGAGCAAATCGAACTGGTAAAGAAGATTCTTGACAACGGATATGCTTACGAAAGCGAAGGCTCCGTTTATTTTGACGTAGAGAAATACAACAAAGACCATAATTACGGTATCCTTTCGGGCCGTAATATCGAAGATATGCTGAACACGACCCGTGCGCTGGACGGCCAGGACGAGAAGCATAACCCCATCGACTTCGCCCTCTGGAAATGTGCACAGCCGGAACATATCATGCGCTGGCCTTCTCCGTGGAGCGACGGTTTCCCCGGATGGCATTGCGAATGTACGGCGATGGGTAAGAAATACCTGGGACAGCATTTCGATATTCATGGGGGTGGCATGGACCTGATCTTCCCGCACCATGAATGCGAGATTGCACAGGCTGTCGCTTCACAAGGAGATGATATGGTTCACTACTGGATGCATAACAATATGATTACCATCAACGGACAGAAGATGGGTAAATCGCTCGGTAACTTTATCACGCTGGATGAGTTCTTCACCGGCGACCACAAAGTGTTGAGCCAGGCTTATTCGGCCATGACAATCCGCTTCTTCATCCTCCAGGCACATTACCGCAGTACGGTAGATTTCAGCAACGAAGCCCTGCAAGCCGCAGAAAAAGGATTGAGCCGTCTGATGGATGCTTACAACCATCTGCAAAAGCTAACAGCTTCGGATGCCTCGACAGTAGATGTGAAAGACCTTCGCAAGAAATGTTATGACGCTTTAAATGATGACCTGAACTCTCCGATTGTCATCTCTCATCTGTTCGATGCCGCCCGCGCCATCAATTCCGTAAAGGATGGCAAAGCGACTATCTCGGCTGAAGACCTGAAAGAGTTGAAAGAAGTATTCCACACTTTCGTATTCGACATCCTGGGAATGAAAGACGAAGCATCTGCCGGAGGCGACAATTATGAGACATTCGGTAAAGCTGTAGACCTCTTGCTGACTATCCGCCAACAGGCAAAAGCCAATAAGGATTGGGCTACTTCCGACAAGATACGTAACGAACTGACTACCATGGGATTCGAGATTAAGGATACCAAAGACGGAGCAGAATGGAAGCTAAGTAAATAATCAATCAGTCAATGTGCCAATATGCCAATCGGAGTATCTTTCATTGGTACATTGGCATATTTTCAAATTAGCATATTATCGTAATGACAATAAACGAATTTCTTCAAGGCGACAAATTTGCCTTATTTGCCGGGGTAGAATTATTGGAAACGGGCAATGGTTATGCCAAAGCCCGTATGGAGATAAAACCTATGCACCTGAACGGTGGCGGTGTCTGCCAGGGAGGTGCCATCTTTACGCTGGCCGACCTGGCGTTTGCGGCAGCTACCAACAGCCATGCCCGGCTGACATTGTCCATCACTTCCAATATCAACTTCTTCAAGGCCGAAAGCAAAGGATTCCTTTATGCCGAAGCACGGGAAGTATTCAGCCATAAACGGCTTGCCAACTGCGAAGTGAATATCACGAATGAAGCCGGAGAACTGATTGCTACGTTCAGCGGCTCCGGATACAGGAAAGACACGGAACTTCCGTTTACACCGATAGAATAAAATGAAATGTCAATCGACAAACAGATATAAAATACATTATCTGTCTGAATAATAAACGTATAACAGAATAAGAAGAGATGAATATGTCAACTCCTTATTTTGTTATACGTTTTTGTTTTCCCTACATTTGCTCTTCCTGAAACAATAAATACACGAATTATGAAACACATGAAAGTCGGAACAAGTACTGCTATTTTATGTATCGGAATCGCCTTATGTGCCTGCGGCGGAAAACAGGGAAACACACAAACGGAAGAAACAGCCGAGACAACTCCGGCAAAGCCCGTCATCATCGAAACGAGCCAGTTGAATCCGGGCATACAAAACACAGAAATACGTACAGCCGATCCCGCCAATCCTCCTGTCGTACTGGACTTCACAACCAAGCTGCCTGTCCGGCCTTTCTCACTGAAAGAGCATTTCAACAAGGCAACCTGCGTCACTCTAAAAAATCCACTTTCCCCCGACCAAGGAAGTTTCCTGTATGATGCCAGTATCATCGTCTCTTACGACCGCGGTATGAGCAGTGCCGGAGGAGTAAATACAAACGTACAACTTCTGGAAAACCGGATTCTGACAAGTGACCTTTTCGGTACTTTCTGTTTCGATTTAAACGGACAGCTCACAGATACGCTGCTTATCTCCCGCATTGACGAACTGAAATACGATCCTACCACCCAGAAACTGGAATTTCATGCCAACAATAGGAAAAGCACAATCAACGGAATTACACTGGAACCCGGAAACCAATACCGTTATATGGAAAGGGACACCGTCAACAAATACAATAAAATGGTCTGGAAGTCAATTGAAGACGGCCGCCTGATCGAAGAAATCCGCTTCATTGACCCCAAGCAGACAGCCTTCCTGACCAGCCTGGACGATTCAACCTTATTTAATATCTCCGGCGATTTCATGTCACCGGTCATGTTTACGACATTCAACAAGAACTCATACGACACGTTATGCGTATTCGGTAATTATAATCTCCCGACCGTCAAGTTAAGTGTCCGTATGCTTTTCCCGAAAGCTCCTGGAGTTACCGGAACAAAGACAAAGCCTATTTCAGACAAGCATTCAACGATACAATCTTCAGCGTCTCCTCACCCAACCGTTTATACCCGGAATATATCTTGCAATTCGGAGATAAGAAATTAAATATCGACAACGGACTATACGGGGATAAGTCTCAGAAATACGTAGCCAAAAGCTGGGTCGATACGGATCATTTCATACTCTTCACGTATTCGAAAAACTACGATTGTCCGAATACACGCAATGAGAAAAGCGTCTTCTATTCGTATGCATTATATAATAAAGATAATAAACAGCTATCGCTTATTCAGGATGAAAACAATTACCCGGAAGAATTTCTTTTGCCGGCAGAAATGCCGAACGGTATCCCTGTTATCTTAGGCGAAATCAGTTGGCAGGATAATAAACTGTTTACCAGCTATACCAAGAGGAAACTGGAAGCCCTGCAAAAGATGAAAAACTTCTCCAAATTACCGGCGGAACAACAGGAACGCGTCCGCCAGCTGGCCGATTCATTGGCTGATAATGAAATGATAGTGATGATACTTGAATAAAAATCAGAAAAAGGCTTGTACTCTGCAAATAAAAGTACAAGCCTTTTTTATTTCAGTTTATCCAATAAACGCAAGGGATTTTGACGACAGTCCCAAATAAGAGCTATATTAACAATGTTATTCTCCTCATAATAGATTATTTTATAATTACCTTCTATTAATGATCTGTAACATTTCATGCGCCCAGACAATAAATCTACCACTTCTCCCATTTGAGGGAACAATGCTAAACGATCTGCTGCATCCACTATCGCATTAAACACATTAACAGCCACAGATTCGCTTTTTTGCTCACTATAATAAGTATAAATTTCGTTCAACTCATCAAGAGCCGGTTCAGTCCAGACTACTTCTGTTGCCATAACTTCAATCGTTCACGAACCTGTTCAGTTGTAAAAACACGACCTTCCCTTACAGCCTTTTCTGCCTGGTCCAAACGCTTATTTACTTCTTCAAGCGTATAGGCACAAGGTCTTTGGTCTTCTGTCGAAGCCAGTTTCTTGACCTTTTTGTAGGCGGCTTCCAGGCGGCTCATCAATTCTTCATTGTCGATCGTATTGATTATATCCTGTATCAGGTTCAACTTACGTGCCTGTAATTCCAAGTGTGTCATATTCATACCCTTTCTTTAAATGATCGACAACAAATGTACGCTATTGCCGTCAGATTAGCAAATAGCGTACATTTTATTTCACTCGTACCGCAACGACCGGGCAGGTTTGCTAAGGATTGTTTTAGCAGTCTGCCAGCCTATGGTCAACAGGGAAATCACACACAACAAAATCACCGGAACCAGGAAGAACCAGGCTTTCCAGTCGGTGCGGAACGAATAATTGCTCAGCCAGCCGTCCATGACCCACCAGGAGAGAGGAAGAGCTATCACTATCGCAATGCCGATCAGGATAAAGAACTCACGTCCCAGTTCATAGAACAACTGTATTTTGGAGGCACCTAAGACTTTACGTATACCCATTTCACGAACACGGGTCGAACAGGAGAACATCACCAGCACCCAAAGTCCCATGCAGGAGATGAAAATCGCCAGTATCGCAAAGAGAGCTACAATCAACCCGAACACCTCATCCTGCCGGTATTGCTGGTCGAAGAACTGGTCGAGGAAGAAGTAATCGTAGCTGGAATCCGGGAAATAACGGTTCCAGACCGTCTCCGCCTGCTTCACCAACTCACGGGGATTGGCATTCTCCATCACCACGGAGATATAACGCTGCTTCATCCAGCTCAGTTTGTCGTGAAGGGCAAACAGGATAGGCGTATAGCCTTTATTCAAAGACTGTTGATGATAATCTTTCACCACACCGATAATCTTCATCGGCTGGTCCACCGTCTCCACGGAAAGGCGTTCGCCAATCGCGGCATCAGCCGAGGCAAAGCCCAATGTACGGACGGCCGCCTCATTCAGGACGATATTATATACATCTCCCCCAAAGTCTTCGCCGAAACCACGGCCAGCAACAAACTTCAAGTCATAGGCATCCAGATAATAGTAATCGCAATTGAGCATTTCCAACAGGCGGGTTTGCTTTGTGGCGTCGCTCAGGCGGACGATAGACAAGAAATCCGTCACCTCCGTACCCGGAACAGCACCGGAAACCGTCACATTCTTTACGGAAGGCAACGCCTTCAACTCCCTTTTCATCGCCGTCAGCTTCGTGGACAGGTCCTCGCAATGCGCCGGAAATTTCAACACCAACGTCTGGTCCACACGGACACCCAGCGATGCCTGACGCATAAACTGCAACTGTGCATACACGATCAGCGTTCCGCAGAGCAAAGCCATCGACGCCGTATATTGCAAAACGACCAGCACCTTACGGGTCGTTGCCGCATTCTTCGTATGCGTGAATTTCCCTTTCAGCATCCGGATTGGCTTAATGCCGGACAAAATCGTCGCCGGATAGAAACCGGACAGGAACACGCCCAGAGCGAAAATCAACAACAGCATCCACCCCAACGAGGTCGTCACCCACACGGAGAATCCCAGGTCACGCCCGGTCAGGTTGTTAAAAGCAGGCATCAACGCCTCCATCAACCCGATAGCCAGGATAAAGGCAACCCCGTTCGTTATCAGCGATTCGAACAGGAACTGTGCCACGATTTGCCGGCGGCTCGCCCCAGAAGCCCGGCGTATGCCGATTTCTTTAGCCCGTTCCATCGAGCGGGCAACCGTCATATTGATATAGTTAATCCAGGCAATACACAGAATAGCCAACGCCGTACATATCAGTACCAGCATGGAAGAACTGTTACCCTTCGTCTCCGGTTCATACGCCTTCTGCGGATTCAGATGGATATCGCGCAGGTTGGTCAATTCGATTGCCCAGGTCTTATTTTTCAGTGCCTCATCCGTCTTGTATTTCTCCGCCATTGCGGGGAAGGCCTCTTCCACCTGTTTCTTCAGGGCGGGCGACTTCAGGAGGACGTATGAGTACACTTCATGGCGGTACCAGTATTCGTCCATCCATTTCGGAAGAGTTTCGTAGGAGATCATCATGCTGTAACGCACGTGCGAGTTGACAGGCATATCTTTCATGATACCGGTTACTTCGCACGCCTCTTCGCCGATATTGCTGCGGAAAATCAGTATCTTCCCAATCGGGTCGGCCCCTTTGAAATATTTATTGGCGATGCGCTCGGTTATCACCACCTTGTTCGGCCCGTCGAGGCAGGTATTCTTATCGCCTTTCAGTAATTCATAATCGAAGAAGTTGAAATAATTCTTCTCGGCATACCCGATGCCAGTCTCACGGTAGAGCAGTTCGTTGTATTTCACGACCTGCTCCGGATAGTACTGGCTGCCGACGCGGGTATAATCCTCCACGCCTGCCAGGTTACGCTTCATAGCGGTGGCGTAGCCGGCCGAACTGCTTGCCCAGTTATCCGTCAGTTCGCCGTTTTCGTAGAAACGTGCTTCCACGCGGAAGATGCGGTCGGCACGGCTGTGCATATTGTCGTAGCTGTACTCGAAAGCCACGTAGGTCAGAATCAGCAGGGCGGCCGCCATACCGATTGCCAGGCCGATTATATTGATTGCACTGAAGCCTTTCTTTTTCGTCAGGCTGCGCAGGGCACTGTTCCAATAGTTTGATAGAATCATGTTTATATTGTTTGAGTGTTCAGGGTAATAGAACCTTATTTTATACGGGTGTCGTATATTACCGTATCCGGTCCTCCGATACAATCCGCCCGTCCAGCAAATGAATAACCCGGTGGGCATACTTCGCATCCCGCTGGGAATGGGTGACGATAACGACCGTCGTCCCCTGCCGATTCAGTTCGCTGAGCAATTCCATTACTTCGAGGCCGTTTGTCGAATCCAGATTACCCGTCGCTCATCCGCCAGAATCAGGGGGCAGTCCGTTACCACTGCACGGGCAATAGCCACACGTTGCTGCTGGCCGCCGGATAACTGCTGCGGGAAATGGCCGGCACGATGGGCGATATTCATACGTTCAAGCACCTCCATCACCTTCTTTTTACGTTCGGACTTCTTGCCGTTCAGATAGACAAGGGGCAGTTCTACGTTTTCATAGACCGTCAGTTCGTCAATCAGGTTGAAGTTCTGGAATACAAAGCCGATATTCCCCTTACGGAAAGAAGTCAGCTGGCTCTCGCTCATCTTATCAATCTCCTTTCCGTCGAAGAAGTATTTGCCCGAAGTCGACGAATCAAGCGTTCCCAGGATATTCAGCAAGGTGGACTTGCCGCAACCCGAAGGGCCCATGATAGCCACAAACTCGCCTTTCTTTATCTCCAGGCTTACTTCATTCAATGCTTTGGTCTGTACGTCTTCTGTGGTGAAGAGCATAGACAGGTTCTCTGTTTTAATCATATGTTCCTATTTATAAATTATTCACTCCTTAAAATATACATCGGTTTCAGGCGGATGATGCGCCATACCTGCCGGGCAATCGTCCCGAAAGCGATGCACATCAGCAGCACGAACGCCACCACATAACTCCACCAGGGCAACGGGATATGAAACGCATAACTTTCAAGCCAGTTATTCATCAGGAAAGCGGACACGGGAACGCCTATCACGGACGCTAGTACCGTAAGGAGCAATAATTCACGCGTCAAAACTACAAAAAGATTCCTTTTCCCTGCTCCCAGCACCTTACGTATTCCCACTTCCTTTACCCGTGAGAAGGTCGAGAAAAGCGTGATTACCCACAATCCCAGACAGGCGACAAAGACGGCCAACAAAGACGATGCGGCAAATATCCATCCGAAATTCCGGTCTTCCTTATACTGGTTCCTATTGAAATCGTCGAGGAAGAAATAGGAGAACAACGAAGTCGGGAAGAAATCGCGATAGATTTGTTCTATCTCCGCCAGACGGGCCGGACCGGCCACACCGTCCATGCGGATGGAAATATAGGGTGTCCCGATAATCGGAACGCGGTCTTTCAGGAAGAAGATGATTGGCTTATAAGGGACAGCCAGCGACTGTTGGTGATAGTTCCTCGCCACCCCTATCACCTGGAGAGGGTCTTGCAGCACTTCCATCGTCAGTTGTTTGCCTAAAGCCGCTTCCGCAGAAGGGAAACCCAGGAGGCGGACGGCCTCTTCGTTCAGCACGACCTTATTCAGTTCATCTCCATACTCTTCCGAGAATCCCCTGCCGCAGACCATCTCCGGCGAATAGGTAGCCAGGTAATCGTAATCGACAGCGAACATCTGAACCAGCTTCACCTCGGACGGGTCGCTGCCGAACGGACGGTTGGCAAAATAATTGGCAACCTCCACCCCCGGCACAGCACCGGAAACAGTCACCTGGCGGACATACGTCTTCCGCTTCAGTTCTTTCTTGAAACTTTCCATCCTGACGGACAGTTCATCTGTAAAGGAGGGATATTTCAATACGACTATCCGGTCCGTCCCGGAAGAAGCGGCCTCATTCTGCATGTAGCGAACCTGTGAGATAACGACAAACGTGCCCGTTATCAGGATAAAGGAGGCGACAAACTGCACGACAATCAATGTTTTCCGCATCTTATTGCCTTTCCGGCTATGCAATAACTTCCCGCGTATAATATCCGACGGACGGATGCGTGTCAGCAGATAGGAAGGATATAAGCCGGTGAAGAGCGTCCCGAGCCCGGCAATAACCGCTACGGCCAGCCAGAACTGCGGTTGTACTAATATATCGGCACCAAAATCATGTTCCGCCCAGGTATAGACAAGCGGCAGCAATACCTCCAGCCAACCGAGCGCAATCAAGGTTGCCAGCAGATTGACGATGCCGGCTTCCGTCAGTCCCTGCAACAGCATCTGCCGGCGGGAGGCACCGAAGGCTTTACGGACCCCGAACTCTTTTCCTCGTTCCAGGAAACGCGCCACCATCAGGTTCAGCGCATTGACCCAGCCTGTCAGCAACAGGGCAATCGCCATCACCGAAAGGATATACACAGCGGTACGGCTGCCTTTCGTCTCCTTCTCATACGACTTCTGCGGAGTCAGATGAATATCTTTCAACGGGATTAATTCCACCTTCCAATTCTTATGCTTCAAGGCTGCGGTTTTGTATTTATCTGAAATAGCAGCAAAGGCATTTTCTATATCTTCCGGTTTTTTCCCCGGTTCCAGGCGGACATACGTATAGACGCCGTGAATATACCAAATATCCTGCCGCTCCTTCGGTATCGTGGAATAAGACAGCAGGAAATCATAATGCAAATGCGAATTGGCCGGCATGTCGGCAATAATGCCTGTCACTTCAAAATGTTGTTCGGCTGTCGACGTGCGGAAGGTCAGGATTTTGCCCAACGGCTCCGCCTCGCCGAAATAACGGTGGGCGGCACTTTCCGTCAGCACGGCGGTATTGGGGCGGGTCAGCTGGCCGTCTCTCTCCCCTTTCAGAATGGGGAAACGGAAGAGGTCGAAAAAGGTAGGTTCGGCAAAACAATAGCGGCTTTCGGCGAACTGCTTATCCTGGTAGGTAACCACCTGCTCCCGGTCCTGGGCGGTCAGCCGGACGAACTTTTCGATGCCCGGTATCTCCCGGCTCATCACCGGACCGTGGCCGAATGCAGTCGTCGCCCAGTTATCCGTCAGCGTTGCTCCCTCATACAAACGGCTTTCGACACGGTACACGCGGTCGCCGTCATGGAAAGAGTCGTAGCTCAGTTCGAAACGGACATAGAGCAGAATCAGCAGGGCGGCCGAGATACACACGGACAGGCCAAAGATATTAATCACCGAAAGTGACTTGCGGGCCCGCTGGCTTTTTATGACTTGGGAAAGATAATCCATATTTATCCTTTCTGTTATCTGATAATCAATCGTTCGTTTTCCCCGAAGAGTTCATAGCCGGAGATAATCACTTTCTCTCCCGGTTTCACTCCTTCGGTCACTTCATAATACTGCGGATTCTGGCGGCCTATCTTCACCGGACGGCGGCGGGCGACGGTCTCGTCCTCATCCACGACATATACATACAGGCCGCCGCTTGCCTGGTAGAAGCTGCCGCGGGGAATCAGGATGGCCTGTACGGGGTCACCCAGTTGCAGGTTCAGGTGATAGGTCTGCCCGGCACGGATATTCTCCGGGCGTCCTCCGGTAAAATGAGGTCGGTACGGAACTGCCCGTCGCGCACTTCGGGGTAGACTTTCGTCACTTCCATGTCGTAGGTCTTCCCTTCACGCTCGAAGCTGGCGGGGAGGCCGGGCATCACCCGTTCCACATAATGTTCGTCAATCTTGGCCTCCACCTTCAGTTCGGGGGTGATGACCTGCCCGATACGTTCCCCCTGGGCGATGGACTGCCCTATCTGTGCTTCGAGATTGCCCAGCTGGCCGCTGACGGGCGCTTTCACCTTCAGGTTCTCCAACCGTTCGCGGACAAGGGAGAGGCTCCGTTTCATGTTCCGGATATTCTCATCCAGGCTCTCCAGTTGGCTGCTGCGGAAAAGGTCGTCCTGGCGGATACGTTGGTCCAGCACGACAAGCTGATCGCGGGCGCTTTCGTAGTCTTCCTTTGCCAGCAGGAAATCTTCGCGGGCCAGGAGTTGTTTGTTATACAGGCGTTCGTATTGCCGGTAACGGCGGTCCTTCTGTACCAGTTCTTTGTTGAGGCTGATACGGTCCTGTTGCAGGCGCAGATGTTCCTGTTCCATGCTGATGCGGGTGTTACGGAGTTCGTTCTCCTGATAGGCAAGGTCTGCCTCGCTTTGCAGGATACCGATATTCAGCAGCGGGTTACTCAGGCGGAGGATAACATCGCCGGCCTTGATCTGTGCCCCTTCTTCTATCAGGCGTTCTTCCACCCGGCCGCCCTCGATGGCATCAAGGTAGATGATACGGTCCGGGAGCACCTGCCCTATCACACGGATATAATCATTAAACTCACCCTGGACGATGGTGGAGATGGTCAGCCGTTCCTTGTCCACTTTCATGGAGGAAGAGGTATCGCGGAAAATAAAGTAAAGCAGGCAGACCAGGAAGAAAGCGCCTCCTGTCATCGCATACAGATGTTTCTTCTTCAAACGGGATTTCCGTTCGATAGGGGTGTCCATGTTGTTATTCATATCTGTTCTTTGTTGTTATTTTACTAAAAATGAACCGGTACGGTAAAACTCGACCATCCGGTGTTTCAGGTCATATTGCAGCCGGGTACGGGCCAGTTCTGCTTTGGCCTGGATATACAGGTTCCGTTTCTCCATCAGTTCGAAGACGGAAACCATCCCTTCCTCCCACTTCTCCTCGTTTTCTTTGAGGGTGGTTGCAGCTGCCTGCAATTGCAGTTTCGCCTGGTGATGTTCCTCTGCCGAAGCCTGTAAGGAAAGGCAGGCATCTTCTATCTCCTTATATAAGGATATTCGTTGCTGGTCGTTGTTATTCCTTACCTGTTGCAGGCGGAAACGCTCTTTCCTGACTGCCGTAAAGCGGGACAAACCGCTGAATATAGGGAAAGATACCCGCAGACCGATATATTTGTTCCAATTGTTTTTCATCTGCTGCCCGAACGAGGAGATATGTCCGTCCGCATCGCGTTCCGTATCATAGTAACTCGAATAAAGACTGAAATCTGCCCGGATGGAAGGCGAGAAAGCTCCCGACGCGATGGCGAGCGACTTTCGCGACGCCTGTTCCCGCAAATCCATCATCCGGAACTCGGGAAGCGCAGTCTCCGACTCTGCATACACTTCCGGAGCCGAATAGCCGGCAAGAAGCGGCAACTCGCTGTCATCCCCCTCTCTGTCACTAACGGATAAAGAGTCCGAATCGCGCATCTGCAACAACTCTTTTAGTGCAAGAAAAGAAAGACGCTCCGTCTTCTTCTTCACCGTCTCCTGATAAATATCGCTCTGCAAACGGGCTTTCACCTCCTGAAGGTCAGAAGGAGAACGAAGGCCGAGGTCCACATATTCAAGCATCTGCTCATGGTAACGCTCGCTTAGCTTACGTTGTTCGGCAGCCAGGGCACTCATCTTCCTGTCAAAGATATATACATAATAAGCGTCCATCACCTCGAAAGCCACCCGATTCTCCTCCGCTTTCCCGGCAACGCAGCTCAGTTGCCTGTTCAGCCGGGTGAACTGCGCCCGGTTGATACGTTTGAATCCGTCGAAGACAGGCAATGATATATCGACCCCCAGCGTACTTTCCACGAAGGAAGAGGTGGTATACAAATTCGTTTTCGGGTCGACCGAACGTCCCATCCGTTTCCCGAAAGCCCCGCTGGTACTAACCGAAGGCAGGAAATCACCTATCGCCGCCGTAAAGTCTTCGTGAGCGATACGGGTATCCAGCCGGCTGTTTTTCAATGCCAGGTTCCTCTCCAGCGCATAGCGCATGCAAGAATCGACACTCCAGGATTCCTGTGCACCTGCTCCCACTGCCGAACCAAACAGCAACAGGCAGGCTAACCTCCATCCATATTTAATTGTTATTTGCATTTTCATCATGCACATATAAAGGCAAAAGGCGTGCCACATTTTACGCTGATTGATTATCAAAACGCACAAAAGAAACAGCCTCGCAAGGTGTAAAATATATGGACGCCCGATTGTCAAAAATATGGACGCTGATGTGTCAATCATAAAAGAACAAGCCCTCCCCCTGTGCCTGATACGGGGCCAGCACAGTAGTGTTACCCTCACCAGCACTACTGTGCTGACTGCCTTAGCATACGAGTGCTAATCGGATTAGGACTATAGTGTTATATTATCCTGTTATTAGTGTCAAATATTTTGACGCTCATTTGCATAGTACCCCGGAAGCCAATACCTTTACGGAAAAATTAATCGTATGCAAACCGGAACAGTTCTCATTGTAGATGATAATAAAAGTGTATTGACTTCGCTCGAATTATTATTGGAAGATGAATTCGAACGGGTAGAGACCGCCTCCAACCCGAACAGCATCTTATCCGTGCTGGATACGATGCCGGTCGACCTTGTCATTCTAGATATGAATTTCTCCGCAGGCGTAAACACCGGAAACGAGGGCCTGTTCTGGCTACGCCGTATCCAGGAAATAGCCCCCGAACTGCCGGTCATCATGCTTACCGCCTACGGAGATGTGGAACTGGCTGTCAAAGCCTTGAAAAGCGGAGCCGTTGATTTTATACTCAAACCCTGGGACAACGAAGTCCTGCTCGAAAAGATACACGCCGCCTTACAAGCCGTAGAACGGGAAAAGGTCAAACAGAAGACCGACCGTAACCGTCCCGACCGCCCTGCGGAACCAGCCATGATCATCGGCCACTCCGCCGTTATGATGAAGCTGATCAAGGTCGTGACCAAGGTTGCCAAAACAGATGCGAATATCCTTATCACCGGCGAGAACGGTACGGGTAAAGAAATGCTCGCCCGCGAAATACACCGCCTGTCGCTCCGCAGCCGCCGGGAAATGATCAACGTCGACATGGGAGCCGTCAGCGAATCCCTTTTCGAAAGCGAACTGTTCGGACATGAGAAAGGTGCCTTTACCGATGCCCGCGAAAGCCGTCCGGGTAAATTCGAGGCTGCCAGCGGAAGCACCCTGTTTCTGGATGAGATAGGCAACCTCCCGGTCGGCCTGCAAGCCAAACTGCTCGCCGCCCTGCAGAACCGCGAAGTCACCCGACTGGGAAGCAACCGTAAAATCCCGATCGACATACGTCTGATCGCCGCCACCAACCGCGACCTGCCGGAACTGGTGAAGCAGTCTCTTTTCCGGGAGGACCTCTACTATCGCATCAACACCATACAAATAGAAATACCACCTCTCAGGAACCGCCGGGAAGACATTCCCCTTTTCATCGACTACTTCCTGAAAAAGTATACGGCCCTGTACAATCAGCCGGGCCTGACCATCCACCCACAGGCAGCGGCCAAACTGGAACGTTACAATTGGCCGGGCAACATACGCGAGTTGCAACATACCATCGAGAAAGCAGTGATCCTGGCCGAGAAGAATGTAATCCGTGCCGCTGACCTCTTTATCCGTCCCGGAAAATCCGTCTCGTTCTCCGATACCCCCAACCTGGGAGAAGTGGAGCGCAAGACGATCGAGGCGGCTATTACCCAGAACGACGGCAACCTGACCGCAGCAGCCGAACAACTGGGGGTAAGCCGGCAGACCTTATATAACAAACTAAAACGGTTCAACCTGTGAAACGAATGTTCAGCACACGCATCTATCTGAAGATAGTCTTCCAGGTCGCAGTCATCCTCCTTGTTGCCGGCGTAGGATTAACGGGTATTATCACCGGTAAAGCCATCATACTGGGATGCGTCACCCTACTGATCGCCTTATGGCTGGTCGGGGTCCTCGTCTATTTCCTCAATACATCGAACCGCCGTATCCAACTGTTCCTCGACGCCATCGAAGACAATGAGTCGATGCTTTACTTCCCCGAAAACAGCGGACCGGAAGAACAACGCCGCCTACATACGGCATTCAACCGCATCCACCGCCTGATGACGGAGAGCAAGCAGAAAGAGTTCGAACGCGAACTGTTACGGAAAGAATACGAGGCATACGACAAGTTGATGCACGTCCTGACCCACGAGATCATGAACTCGATCGCTCCGATCGTCTCCCTCTCAGGCACGCTCCTCTCCTATTACCGGAGCAACGACACGACGAAAAGTTGCGACGAGATCAACGACGCCACCATCCGGAAGACGGTCCGCGGACTGGATACGATCAAGAGCCAGGGACAGAGCCTTATGAACTTCACCAATTCATACCGCCAACTGGCACGGTTGCAGGCTCCCAATCCCAATCCGTTCTCCCTCTCCCGCCAGGTACGCAACATCGAACTACTGTTCCAGTCGGACCTGCAACGTTTACAGATAGGTCTGACTGTTTACCTCTGCCAGGACGAAATAACAGTCAATGCCGATGAAGAACTACTCTCACAGGTCTTGATCAACTTGTTGAAAAATGCGATGGAAGCATTGGAAGGACAGGATAACGGTGAAATCTCACTCACAGTAAAACAAACCGGCACCACGACCCTGATAGAAATAACGGATAACGGGCCGGGCATCCCCCACGATATGCTGGAAGATATTTTTATTCCTTTCTTCACAACCAAGAACAAGGGTACGGGTATCGGCCTGAGCCTTTCACGCCAGATCGTACGGATGCATGGCGGCGAACTCCAGGTCAGTTCACAACCTTACTCCGAAACACGTTTCACTCTCTCACTGCCTAACGCCGGGGAATTTCCACCCGCGAAGTAAGCGGGTAACGCAATCCTTTGGATGATTTGTAATAGACCTCGGCCGCTCCTATCTTCAGCTTGGCACGAATCTTGACCGGGATATGATTTTCATCGTCTCCGATCCATATTTCGGCGGCCGCCTTGCTTTGGGTGAAAGCATCGTCAAAAATATCGATATAGAAATGTCGGGTACGGTATTTCAGCGTCTCGTTACGTTCCACGATCTGCTGCCCGGTATAGCGAAAACTGATGTTGATCCGGTCTCGTCCGATCACCACATGAAACGGAAATTCATCACCCTGTTTCATCTTATCCCAGTCCAGCGAACGGAGGTACATGGTTGCACCCAGCATATCGAACATATATTGTTCGGAAACGATCATCGTGTCGATCTTCGTCCGTGAAGGCGTATAGCGATGGGAATGGGCCGAAGTCTTCCCTTTAGTATAAGAGAACTTCAAGTCGTCGATCAGATAGTAGTCATTCTCATTCACCCGTTTCTCGCTACGAAGCAACTGCATCTCGGGTGTAAAATAACAGTCGATCGTATCACGCATGGAGAATATCTTCTCAAACATGCCGGAAGTACGGAACAACAGGTTATAATGATAAGCCGGATTATCCTCATAGCGGGTATCTTTAATGGATAAGGTTGCCTGTCCGGCGCGCGGCATCAGAATACCCCACTTGAAGTACAATTCATATTGCACCTCCTCACCGGCATTGAACCGCTCTTTCACCGGAATAGTTTGCGCACCGGCCACTCCGGAAAGGAGCAACAACAGGATCAGCAGACATAAACCGGTTCCTTTAGAACGGCATGCCCATGCTGCCGCCCATACCGCTATTGCGCGAAGAAGACTTCTGTTGTCCTTCATCTTTGTAATTTCTTTTCTTCTTGGTTGCCTCTTTCGGCTTATTCTTTGTAATCTCGATAGGTTTCTGTTTTGCCCATGGGGTTGCCTTGACATTCCAGGTCTCTTCTACCTGCCAGTTCTGTAATACGTTATACTGCACGGGCGAATAGTAAACCTCTTCCGGCTGGCGTTTATCGGCATAATTACCGGTATCCCATTTGCCGTTGTCATTCAGGTCGACCACCAGGCGTGCATAATACTTGTCCGGTTTCAGATCCATGAAAAGGACACCGCCATTCTTTACCTTTGCCTTCCGCACCGGAGCATCACTACCGTTCAGCAATTCCACATAAGCGGTCGTATCAATTCCTTCTACATTAATATATAAGTGTCCGTATTCATCCTCTTTCTTAATCTTGAACTCAGCCGAATACGGTTCGTTCCACTTGCCATAAAGACTGAAGATCGTTGCCGAATCCACCGACAGGCGATACTCCTCGGCATATTTCCACGGACGGCGAATGAAGTAATTCAGGCTGTTGGCAGAGTCCGGGAAAAGCTCGAAATCAACCGGAGTCCACACCGTATCGACCTTCTGGTCCAGATAGAAGACTTCCTTCGGCAGTTCGAGGATCGGTTCATTGAACGTAACGGATACGGTATCGAACAAGTCCATCGAACCAGGCGCGTCGATCTGCATACCCAGGAAGACGATCGGTTCCGGCTCGTCATCTTTCTTCTTTTTCTTCTTTTCGGGACGACGGCGCATCACGAACTGAAGCGTATCGGTCTGCGGCCGGAGAATGTTCAGCGAGTCGCTCTTCGGATACGACAGCTCCACCTGCAACGTATCCTGTTTCCAGACCAGCGAATCGGTCAGCCAGAAATTAACGCCTTTTCCCGCCTCCGTTTCCTGTGTAAAGAACCAGTCAGGATTCTCCGGGGTAAAGTTGAGCGGCTTCGGAAGCGGTACGGTGTCCAGCGGAGCATTAAACCGTATGGTCAGCAAGTTTTCCTGCTGGCGCTCCGGTTTCAGCAGATACTGGCGCACGAAGTCTTCCTTGAACAGACGCAATTCGATATCATCCGGGAAATAACGCGTATAGGCAACCGTACGGATCGTATCGATGGTCAGGCTGTCTTTCCAAAGCGTATCCTGCCGGGTGGTCAACTCCAGCGAGGGGATGATAATGGAGTCGTTAAACGCAATCTCCTCGCCCGGCTGGTCGAATTTATAATCGCGGTTGACATCATTCAGACCGAAAATACGATAACTGCCCGGCGAGATGTTGCGGATGGTGAACTGTCCTTTATCGTTCGTACGCGAAGTACGGTCGAAAGGTAGTTTCACAAAAGCCGAATCCTCCAGGTTCTTATGCAGACCGATCGTGATACCGGGCATAGGTTCCAGGTTTTCGGCATTCAGCAAAATACCCGATACCTCCAGCGTATCGATCACATCACCGGTAGAGAAGGCAAAGGAGAAATTCTCGAATACGTTCTTCTCGTTATTATCGGAGATCGAGTTGGTGAAGTCGATCGTATAAGTCGTATTTTCTTTCAGTGTATCTTTCAGTTCGACCACGACTTTCTTTCCCGCGGCACGAATCACAGGTAATTGCATCTGCGGCGGCGTGATGATTACATTCTCCGACGGCTTGTCCAGCTGAACCAGTTCATCAAACAGAATCTCCACCTTCTTCCCCTTATAATTCGTCTGATTGGGGGCAGGCAGACTGCTTATGAATTTTGGGGGGGTCTCATCGTAAGGTCCCCCGTTCGGAGAAGCCATATTGGCACACGAATACATGGTTACCAACAGAAACACTCCGCACAGTACCAGCAATAAATCTTTTATATATCTGTTACCCATTCAATCGCTTTTTAATCAGATGGCAAAAATAGGGAAAAATCCGGTGACTAATAGTGATATATACGCTAAATAAGAAATCTTTGCATTCTATAAAGAGGGAATACCCCGTTTCAGATACCTGAACCCGATCCGGCAATACAAACATTTCTTCTTCTCGCAATACTCCCGTTTCAACTGAATCAGCGCCTGACTGTCACCTGCATGGCAGACTTTTATCCCTGCCCGGCTGAAAACCGAAACAATAGTATTCTTCTCCGGAGGGAGATTTTCAAGGATACGGATTGCACGCTCGCAGTATTCGGGTTGCTTATTCCTGACCCCGTAAGCGAAAAGAATAGGAACTACCGTATTTATCAATAATATACACAAAGAATTCTCCCCGACTGTTTTCTCTTTTATAACGGAAGCGCATCGGAAATGATAATGCGTCTCCCAATAAGCGGAAGGTGTGACACGCAGGTATTGCTTAATCTCACCGATACTGCCTGCCGTCAGGATAACAGAAAACAAGGTATCGTATTGCATCCAGACAGCCGCCAGTTGCGCCAGTTTCAGACAGGGGAAATTGACGGGCCGGGTACGAAGGTCCCTGAATTGGGAACAGTCCAGCGGAGTCAGTCCGAATTTATAACGGAGAAACTGATACTCGCGTTGCAACAAACGGTAATAAGGACAATCGATTGCTTCATTCAGCATCCCCGCCTGTCCGAAGAGCATCGCTTCGACCTGCGAACTGCTGCCGCGTTGCTTCTGAATATACCTGAGCGGTAAGCTCTTGGCAAGACGCTCGAAGATGTCGTTATTCACTCCGAAACCGAAATTGCGGGTTAAAGTAATATAAAAGACTTCGTTCCAGTCGCCGGCATACTGGTCCAGCAAACGGAATATATCGGTCGTTTTCCGTTCCAGCCGTTCGCCGAGCAGAGCCCCCAGCCACGATGTAATGTGAACGGGCTCCATTTGAGGAATATATCCGGCACAGGGAAGGGAGCTGTCATGATGGAGCAACCAGTCGATATTCCGCACAACCGACTCCGGCACTGCCAGTTCCATTTGCGGAATAACTTCCCCGTTCATCCGGTAAACGATACAGTCCGACACCTCCACAATATGGAGAACAACGGCATCATAAGCCTTGTCTTTATCATGGCGATGAAGCAGCCAGTCGGAGGCTTTGTCATGGATTTCAACACACCCGGCCCACAAAGTACCATCTATTTTCATCTTTGCATTGAAGAAGTCCGGGCCCGCATCGGTGTTGGGTGTTCCGGGGTCAATGACCGATACTGTACGTCCGTCAGTAGTAAGAAGCGAAGTCGTTGGATACAGTCTGTATTTCCAAACATAATGTAATAAACGTTCCATATTCTTTTCAGAGTTAAGATTTATGCCACAAATCTAATTCATTTTCTTTATATTTGCACCCCTGAAGGCTAAGTTATTAGCTTATTTATTCATTTTATTCTGAAAAGATTATGAAGATTGCACTTATCGGTTACGGAAAGATGGGTAAAACCATCGAGCAGATTGCATTGAACAGAGGACACCAAATCGTCTCTATCGTAGATATAAACAACCCGGAAGAATTTCAGTCAGCTAATTTCAAGAGTGCAGATGTAGCCATCGAGTTCACGACTCCGGCCACGGCATTCGACAATTATATGAAGAGTTTCGCTGCCGGCGTTCCCGTTGTTTCCGGCACGACCGGCTGGCTGGACCGTATCAGCGAAATAAAAGAGAAATGTGAAAAGGAAGGCAAGACTTTCTTCTACGCTTCCAATTTCAGCATCGGAGTAAATATCTTTTTCGCCCTCAACAAATACCTGGCGAAAATCATGAATAATTTCCCTTCCTACAATATCAGCATGACGGAAACGCACCATATCCACAAACTGGATGCTCCGAGCGGTACCGCTATCACACTGGCAGAAGGAATCATTGAAAACGTAGACCGGAAAGACCGCTGGACACTGGAAACAGCCGAACAGCCGACCGACCTGCCAATCCACGCCATCCGCGAAGGCGAAGTGCCGGGCATCCACGAGGTGACCTATGAGTCGGATGTCGACTATATCAGTATCAAACATGACGCCAAGAGCCGCGCAGGTTTCGCACTCGGCGCTGTCGTTGCCGCTGAATTTACCGCCGGGAAGAAAGGCTTCCTGGGTATGGACGATATGCTTAAATTTTAATTCCACATTAGTCAGCAAATGAAACAAATTTCCAAGAAACAATGGATTAAGTTCGGTATCTCTGCCGTACTGTATATACTCTTTTCAATCTGGATGCAGAACCTCTGGTTGTTGTTCGGGTTGATTGTACTCGTAGATATTTTCCTGACAAAATATATTCCCTGGGGAGCCTGGAAACGGTCAAAGAACCCGGCGGTACGAAATGCGTTGGAATGGGTGGACGATATCCTATTTGCGCTAATTGCCGTCTATTTCATTAATCTGTTCATCTTCCAGAACTACCAAATTCCGAGTTCTTCGTTGGAGAAATCTTTGTTGGTAGGCGATTACCTGTTTGTAAGCAAGCTGAGTTACGGTCCGCGTGTCCCGAACACGCCGCTGTCGTTCCCGCTGGTACAGAACACGTTGCCGTTCTTCAACTGTAAATCGTATCTGGACTGGCCGGAATGGGGTTACAAACGGGTAAAAGGTTTCGGTCATGTAAAACGCAATGATATCGTAGTGTTCAACTTTCCTGCCGGCGACACGGTTGCCCTGAAACAGCAAAATCCGAGCTACGACGAACTGATTGTACAAAACGGAGGACGCGAACGCATCTGGATGGATAAAAACACCTTCGGGGATGTAGTCTACCGTCCTGTAGACAAACGTGAAAACTATGTGAAACGTTGTATCGGTATGCCGGGCGACACTATAGAAATACGCGACAACCAGGTATATATCGATGGTAAAGCGGCTGAGAATCCAGAGAATATGCAATTCTGTTACTATGTCGAAACGGATGGTTCCCCTATCACGGAAGAACAGTTCCGCCTGATGAACGTAAGCAAAGAAGACCGGATACTTGTCTCCAACAACGGATATTATCAGGATTTAATGTCTTTCCTCGGTTTCGAATCGATTGCCCCCGGACAATACAATCCGGTCTACCGCATGCCGCTGACCAAGAAAGCATTGGCGATAGCCGAGAAACTGCCTATTGTAAAAAAGATTGTAATCGAACCGGATGCATTTTCGGGGTTGACTTATCCGGCATGGTATGAAACAGGTTGGACACGCGACAACTACGGTCCTCTGTGGATTCCGAAGAAAGGGGCGACAATACCGCTGAACAAACGCAACATCGCTCTATACGGCCGTTGCATCAAAAACTACGAAAACAATACACTGGAAGAAAAAGACGGTACATATTATATCAACGGAAAGCCGGAAACAGACTATACATTCAAATATGATTATTACTGGATGATGGGCGACAACCGTCACAACAGTGCCGACAGCCGTTCCTGGGGATTTGTTCCGGAAGACCATATCGTAGGAAAGCCTATCCTTATCTGGTTGTCACTGGATAAAGACCGCAGCCTGTTCGACGGTGGTATCCGCTGGAACCGTCTGTTCCGCATGGTGCATCCGGATTAATTATTTATGGCTGAACGTTCCTCCATATCTGTTATAAAATGGCTGGTGACAATCGTGTTGCTGGTGGGGGGCGTTATGGTAATCCGTTATTTCTGTATGGAGTCGTATCACGTGTCGACCGACTCCATGGAAGTTGCCCTGCATAAAGGCGATTATATTCTGGTGAACAAGCTCCCGCAGAAAGACAACCCGGGGCGCAACCGGGTGGTTTTATTTACCAGTCCGCTGCTGAAAGATACGACATCGAGCCCGTTATTTCTGAGCCGTTGCATCGGTATGCCAGGCGACACAATCCGGATTAGTAATGACGGATACCGGGTAAACGGAAGGCTCATTCCTCATTCTCCCCGGTCACTCAATACTTATATCGTGACACAGGCGGCACAGGAGGAAGTACTGGCGGCACAGAAGAAACTGAATATCCCGCTCAGGGAGATAAAAGAAGAACCGTTCGGCATTTCCTTCAACCTGACTTCCTTTGAGGAATATCAGATACGAGAAGAATTATCGGAAGATGCCAACATCCGTTTCCTTAAAAACCCGATGGATACGTACGAACTGGTCGTTCCCCAAAAAGGCAGAACCTACCGCCTCAATGCAGCAGCACTCACCGCCTGCCGTGAAGCCATCCGAGCCGAAGCCGGCGACAAGGCCGTATTCCGTGACGGGAAGTTATTCCTGGACGGTCGGGAAACAGATTTCTTCTTCTTCAACCAGGATTATTACTGGATGCTTTCCGATAATGCCAACGAAGCGGTGGACTCACGTCACCTCGGATTCATCCCACGCAACCATATCATTGGAAACGCCTGGCTCTGTTGGTACAGCAAAGACCGGCAACGAATTTTTAAACCCGTAAACTAATCATGCAACCTGTATATATTTCTTCGGCCTATCTGGGCCCGGTACAACAATACTGCAAACTCTACCAATTTGAAGAGGTACGGATAGAAACAGCTGAAAACTATCTGAAGCAAACCTACCGCAACCGCTGTACAATCGCGGCTGCCAACGGTCCGCTGTCACTCTCCGTCCCCATCGTCAAGCCCGACACGCTGAAATGCCCGACGAAGGATATCCGCATATCCGACCACGGGAACTGGCGCCACCTGCATTGGAATGCACTGGTATCGGCCTATAATATGAGTCCGTTCTTTGAATATTACGAGGAAGATTTCGCACCGTTCTACGAAAAGAAATATGAGTTCCTGTTTGATTTCAACGAGGAGCTGCGCATGCTGGTCTGCCGGTTGCTGGACCTGCAACCGAACGTTGTCTATACGGAGACTTACATTCCGGAAGTACCGAACGATTTCCGGGAAATCATCCGCCCGAAACACGAAGGGGAAGATTCCGCCTTTCTCCCGCAACCCTATTACCAGGTATTCCGGGATAAATTCGGATTCCTCCCCAACTTAAGTATCGTAGACTTACTATTCAATATGGGACCGGAAGGAATACTCGTCCTGCGGGATTCCATCGCCCACCAATAGCAGTTACTTGTTCAGGTCTTCAAAAAGGAACTTACCAACGCTGAACTTCACACTCAGACGTTTCGGGATAATAACAACCTCACCTGTCTTGGGATTGCGGGCCGGACGGCTGTTCTGCTCTCTTGGAGAAAGAGTACCAAAGCCTTTCAGCACTATTGGGTCCCTCTGGCGAAGTGCATCAGTCGCAACAGAACAAAATGCTTCAAGCATTGCATCTACATCTTTCTTACTACAACCACTTTCAGCAGCTATAGCTGCAATTAAATCTGACCGTTTCATTTGCTTTTATTATTAAATTACTACCATCCATCAACTAAATAGGCACTGATGAATCAATTTCGAACAATCTCCTGAATAACTTGATTTTTAATGGGAGCAAACGTACTCAAAATTATTATCATATACAATATAAAAGCAATTATCGATTCATTATTCTTGCATTTTTTTCAGATTGGGCTAATTATAACCGGAAGTGAGCGGCAACATCCGGTTATAATATAGTATATCAACTGTTTTCAGAGTTATATTCTATTTGTAGTCTGTATCCCGGATTGCCTCCAGCAACTTCTCCATATCTTCCGGGAATACATCGCCGATATTACCGATACGGAAAGTATCCGCATCGGATATTTTACCCGGATAAATCACAAATCCTTTCTGCTTCAGAGCAGCATAGAATGCGTTAAAATCAAACCCGGCATGCGGATAAAGGAAAGAAGTGATAATCGGACCCTGTGAAGCATCGGGAAGCAAGGTCTTGAAACCCTGTGCACGCATTCCGTCAACCAATGTACGGTGGTTCTTTTTATAACGTTCGTAACGGGCGGCAATGCCTCCTTCTTCGTTCAGCTCTTTCATTGCCTGGTAAAAGGCACGGACTACATGTGTCGGAGACGTGAAACGCCATTTACCTCCACCCTTCTCCATCGTTTCCCACTGGTCATAGATATCCAGTGACAATGAACGGGCCACACCTTTGCAAGCCATCAGCTTTTCCCTCTTTGCAATGATAAAACCGAATCCGGGAACTCCCTGGATACATTTATTGGCACTGCTCACCAGGAAGTCGATATCCAGCTTCTTCATGTCGATAGGTACACCGCCAAAGCTGCTCATGGCATCGACAATAAAAGTGATGCCCTTGCCGCGAATGACTTCCGCCACCTCTTCAATCGGGTTCAGCAGGCCGGTCGTCGTTTCGCTGTGTACCATCGAAAGATGGGTAATGCCCGGATTCTCTTCAAGGGCACGGCGGGCAACTTCACCTGTTATCAGTTCTGTTTCGTGCAAAGAGACCAGGACATGGTCGATATGGTAATATCCGGCAATCTGCGCCATACGTTTCCCGTAAGCGCCGTTGGCAAGGATAAGCAGTTTGTCGGTCGGTTTCACGGCGGCTCCGATGGTTGCTTCCACACAGTAGGTTCCGCTGCCTTGCAGGAGCACATCGGTATATTCGTTTTCATCCAGCCCGGCGATAGCCAGCAGACCTTTACGGATTGGGGTTACGATTCCTCCATTATAATCTTTATCCCAGGTACACCAATCCTGGAGCATGGCTTCGCGCACTGTCTGTGACGTACTTAATGGGCCGGGTGTCAGCAAAAGATAATTTCTCATATTCAATGATAGCTATTATATCCTTATTTTATCTGTTAATTTTCTCAATGCAAGCAGGAAGTTCTGTGATGTTGTCCAATACGAAATGGGCACCGGCAGCCAACATGCGTTCACGCACTTCGTGTTTCAGTCCGGCCAGTTCGTCGGCAGAGCGACGGTTGTATTCTTCTTCCGAAATACCCATCTCGTTACTTCCCGTTATAAGACCGACAGTCCATACTTTCGCATTCACTCCCTCTTTGATATCGGCAATCGTATCGCCCACCTTCACCACATTATCCACCGACGGGATAGCCAGGTCAATCATATTCTTATAAATCATATAGGGAGCCGGACGGCCTGCGGGGACATCATCGGGAGTCACCAGGTTATCCACCACATAACCTTTTGCGGCGGCACCCGGACGGACCACGTCCATCATAGCTTGCGTATAGCCGGTTGTCGAACCAATCTTCAGTCCGTCTTCACGCAACAGTCGGATAGTATCCAGTACACCGGGTATCGGAGTCGTAAAGTTTTTCAGGGAAGCGAACAGATGCTTTTCGAAACTCTGATACATCTCGTTCACGTCGTCCATATTCCAGTCGCGGCCATAACGTGCACGGAATTTATCATTCACCTCCGGCATATTCAGAATAGCCTTGATATGGTCTATCTTGAGAAGTCCCATCGGCTCACGTGCCTGACGGTAAGTAATGTCTATTCCTTTTTCTTCCGAAAAGACTTTCAGGAAGGCGTTCAAAGGAGCGAAACAACCAAAATCGACGGCCGTTCCGGCCCAGTCCATAATTACACACGAAATCTTCTTCATAACTTTATATACTAGTTTTTATTATTTCTCTCAGGCTACGGTGATGGCATTCTGCGGAGTGGCTTCAAGTGTCTCTTCCCTGGCGGCTGTCATACCCGTTTCTTTACGGAAACGTTGATGCAAATATACGAAAGAACAGATGAAAGTGATACAACAAAAGATGCCAACATAACCGGCTAATTGATTATAAAATACCGCCCAATTGATATTAGGGTTACAAAACTCTTTCAGGATAAGAACCAATACGGTTCCGGTGTATCCCAGAAAGTCTGTCGTCACGATAAAGAACCCTACATTTCCACGTATCTTGAAACAGGCGATGAACCGGTCGAAAAAGATAGTCTGGAAAGTCAGATAGGCAATATACAGGCACAGGCTCTGGATAAACAGCCATGTCACAGGTGACAGGTGGAACCGGTCCTGCCCGAAAGAAACGACCGACATTGCAATCATTCCCATGATGATAAGACCGAACAGGACGGATAATGCTTTCAGATTGTCTTTCACAAAGACCATCAAACCGAATATCCCCAGGATAATCAACGTCACCACACTGTCAATCTGGCAAAAAGCCAGGGGGAATAAGCAGTGACATCTATGATATTCACCAGGAAATCTTCTTTTATATCCCGCAGGACTACAATAGCTATGTTTGCTACGAAAAGCATACTGAGGAAAGGCATAAAGCTCTTAAACAACTCCCAGCGCTGCTGTCCGTTCAACGTTTCGCGTTCAGACTTCATGGCGATGTCTTCTTTGTTAGGCTCTGGAAGTTTGTTCAGCGCACAACCGAGCAACAACAAGAGGGGAAGCGCAACGCCGCCAATCAGGGCCGGCATCCAGAACTCGCTTACATGGAGATGGTTCATGACATACAACCCGACAGACTTGGCCGTACCCGAACTAATCACCATACTGACTCCCAGCAGGCTTGCCAGAATATCCGTCACCCGGCGTCCTTCGATAAAACTGAAAATGACTCCCCACATACATCCCAGCGACAACCCGTTCAGGAACATGGCTGCCACATTGAACGGCGTGGAAAGCAATCCGAATAAAATAAGCGAAGACTCCGCCAGCAGCACAGAAGTGAGGATAAACTTAAACCGTTCTTCCGGCTTCAACTCGGAAATCAGCTTAATCCCTATGAATTTGGAAATGACATATCCCAGTATCTGTGAGATTGTCACCACCACTTTATAATCCAAATCGAAGAATTCCGCATTTTCAAAGGAGGCAGCCGTAAAAGGTTTGCGTAGTGCATATACTAATGAATAGGATAACAAGGCGGCACCTCCGGCCCAAAGGATAAAAAGAAAATCGGAAAGACGTTTCCGGGTTGTTTCGTTGATATGTAACAAATTATTCATCATGCTGTCGTTTTGTTTTCGACGGCAAAAGTATCCCGGAGATGTTACAGGAATATTACTGAACACATGAATATGTATTATTAATATATAACTAAATATCAATAAATTATAAAGAAATATTTATGTAACATTCATGTAACGGAAATGCAACAAACGGGGCGTTATTTTGTATTGTATTAAAGAAAATGTTACATGATGAATGACTTCTTAGAACTCTACAAAAGGATTGAATATTTAAGGAACAACGGTACGAAGATGAAAGAAATAGCCGATTGGGTGGGAATGGCTCCGAGCGTATTGTCATCGCTCTATACAACTGTCTTGCCCGCCTATTTTGAATCGGCCAAAACAATGCTGCAGGAAGAGGCGCTCGACCAGGCGCTATCGCTGGTTAATAACGTATCCAAAAGAAAACTGCTTTCGGGACTGGAAGACACGCTGAACCGTCTCGACGAACTGGAACCAGCGGCATTGCACACACAGAAAGGGATTCCTTTCATCGAGTCGCTCAACGAGGAATTATCTCTTTCCGCCCGGAAGACAGCCAACATCTGCGGGTTATATACCAGCTATAGCCTCTCCTCCTCCAGCGATTGCCTGAAATGCGAACCTTATATAATCACATTGTCCGACAATAAGGACCATATCCGTATCGGCCGGCTCAATGCATACGATGAAGCACAATGGGGCATCGGGGTAAACGGGGACCCTCAAAACTTCTATTGCATGTTCAGTGAAAATCCGGTTCCCCCGTTAACGCTGGTTACTGTCTATCTGCAAATTCCCATGTTCAAGAATCCCCGCCAGCTGCGCGGTTTATATCTGGGACTGGATTACAACCGCAATCCGGTCGCCCGCCGTATCGTCCTCATAAAGGAATCAGAAAGTACGGACATCGCAGAGTTTCTGGCAATGAAAAACGGCCTGATAGCCAAAGAAGACTTCACGCCCGAACAACAATCCTATTACGACTACACCTGCCAGACCGGCGATTACATCAAAATGTGCACCGTCCCTTCTCTCCGCATGGATGAAAGCGACCTGATAAAAGAAAAGAAGATGCTGGCATTATAAAGCCGGCATCTTCTTCCCTGATAGTTCCTTTATAAACTCCTTATAGTTTCCTTACAATTTCCTTATTAGGAAACTGCGGTTTCCTGCCTTGGAAACTCGCGTTCCCTGCCCAGGAAATTACAGTTCCCCGGGCAGGGAACTACAGTTTCCTGAAACAGGAACTACGAGGAAACTGTAATCGACTAGCGAATAACATTATAAGTCATTTTGCCCCGGTGCCGTTTTTCATCCTTATTCCTTTTGGAATTTACGGCTTACTTTCACCAGGTTTGCAGTAAACGATACAACGTTCTGCGCTTCCTGTACCATATTCAGATAGACCATGCTTACCTTCGTACTTCCGCTCTGTCCCTGGATACGTTTCAATTCACCTTTTTTCAGGGCGGTGAGCTGGTTGGTCAAGGAGACGGATTCGACTATGACATCGTCCAGGCGATGATAATCGTTCGTTTCAATCATGGCAGCGCAACGTTTCAGATAAGTAATGATGCTCTCCGTCATTTTGCTGAAATCTTCTTTCTGAATATCGTTGAGCGGACTGAAGTTATTATCCACATGCTCCTTGCTGGGTTCTGTCAGACGGCGAACACTGAAGATAATCTCGCTGGCGAAATCATTCCCCTGATAATAATACAATCCCTTTTCGACGGCAATATCGTGTTCCAGATGCGTTACGCCCAGCGTACCGACACGTTTTACTTGCTTCAAATGTATCTTTTTCTCTTCTATTTCGTTCAGGACTTTACGCAGCTCCCGGAGATTTTCATTCATGAAACCATGAACGGAGCGGTCGAGTGCATCCGCGGTAAACAGCAATACCGACTGTAATTCTTCGCGGCTATGTTCACGGAACAAAGAAAGGGCTTCGCGGCTGTCTGTCGTATCACGCAGTTTGGCCACTGTCGTGTTCACTTCTTCCTTCAAGGCTTCTTTCTTCATCTTTTTCTTATAAGCAATCTGACTGCGTATCAACATATAAACTGCCAGGCCGACCATCGCAGCCATCGCCGCGATACCTCCGAAATAAATAACAATAGCAACCAGGAAACAAATCGTAAAAGCAGCTCCCGCCGTAATAAACCATCCGCCGATAACCGACAACACACCGGTAATACGGTAAACTGCACTTTCACGTCCCCAGGCACGGTCGGCCAACGAACTACCCATTGCCACCATAAATGCCACGTAAGTCGTTGAAAGCGGTAACTTCAAAGAAGTACCCAACGCAATCAGCAATCCCGAAAGTACCACATTAACCGAAGCACGGACCAGGTCAAAGCTGGCTTTGTCTTCCAGAATAATTTCATCATTATTAAACCGGCTGTCAACCCAGTCCTTTACCTTTGGAGGAACCACACTCAGAATCGTGCTGGAAGCATTATTGCAAGTACGGACCAGCATACGTGCCACCGGCGATGTTCCGAAGCTCTCGTTTCCTTCCGACTGGCGGGATAAATCCAGCGAAGTCTTCACCACATTATGCGCCTTCTTGGAAGTAGCCAGTGCAATCACCATCACCAGACCCGAACCGACCAGGAAATACCAGGGTGTCTGAGCCGGGGCAAGCAGCGAACCCATCAGGAATGTATCCGTCGTCGTCGTTCCCCCCTGTGCCATCAAATCCATATAAGAAGAATAGCCGACCAGAGGAACACCGATAAAGTTCACCAGATCATTTCCGGCAAAAGCCAGCGCCAGGGCAAAAGTACCCAGCATCACAATAATCTTGAATACATTCACTTTCAGCCAGTGAAGGATTTGCATTAGGATAGTGAAGAAAATAAAAGCTCCCCACACAACCATGCTGGTATTGCCGTAAATAAGCTCTTTCAGATTACCGGTCATAAACGAACTTTCCTTCAACCCTTTTATCAGCATAAAATAAAGGATGGAAGTAGCCGCCAGACCGCCAAACAGCGCTATAAAGTATTTTGTATGTTTCTTATAATTAAATGTAAAGATGAGACGCGAAATATACTGCACCACGCTTCCGAAGAAGAAAGCAATCGCCACAGAAAGGAAGATGGCCAGAATCACGGTAAAGGCCTTATCGGTATTCAGCAAATCCCCCAACTGCAAAGCACCGTTGGAATTGGCTATCTTGACCAGCGACAGGGCCACCGTACCTCCCAGCAATTCAAACACAAGCGAAACGGTCGTCGATGTCGGCATCCCCAATGAATTAAAGATATCGAGCAGTACGACATCGGTCAACATGACAGCCAGCAGGATACACATAATCTCGGAGAAAAAGAAGTGTTGCGGCTGATAAATCCCATGCCGGGCAATATCCATCATACCGTTAGACAAAGAAGCGCCGACAAAAATACCGATTGCGGCGATGACCATAATAGTTTTAAACGATGCGGCCCTCGAACCGATTGCAGAATTCAAAAAGTTTACTGCGTCATTACTAACTCCGACCGACAGGTCAAATACCGCCAGCACGAAAAGAAAAATTACGAGGAACAGATAGAATGTTTCCATAAATGAGTGTTACATATTCGACAACAAAGGTCTGAAACAAATATTTCACATGTGTTACACAGATATTACAAACATGTTACAATTGTTAAAACGCCCTTATTATTAAAACAAGGGAGAAAAAAGAAAGTTAGCGCGCAGGAGGCTTTTCTTTTATAAATATGGAATACCGAACCCGGCAGACCGTATCGGACACAATACACTGATATCGAAACAGCCCCATCTTCCTTGACATTCTTTCCAAAACTATTTCCCCAAAAACGAGTCTTCATCCTTATTAAAGAACCTCAGATGAATACATTAGCTGATATTTGCCTGCCATTCTTCCTAATTTGGTTGATTAATGAAACAAATCATAATCACAAATCACATACATTTGTAATATAAAACTTATTGGGAAATAAGGGGTCGGTTAAGTAAGAGAGGGAAAGACCTGGAGTTAAATCCAGACTTTCCCTTTCATTTTTTTGTATCTTCCAAACTACAACAATATTTCTTTCCATACCAGTAGGGGTATTTTCAAAATTCCTGTCTTAGTAATAAACGATATAACTCGGTCTATAACCAATATCTTTACAATATCACTTCGATTTTTTCCATTTTTTTCGTTCCTTTACAGTTTCAATACTGTAAAGGAACATTTTTCATGAGACGGATAACAACCTTATTTCTACTTATTCTTTTTGCTTTTTCAGTTTTTGCAACGCCGGATTCTTCACCTATCGACTGGAAATTATCAGGCCGTTTATTCCTGGATGGCGGTGTTTATATTCATTCTCCCAAAGAGTTACATGCCGGAGCGCATATAGCAGATGTCCGGCTGGCAGCCAAAGTCCGTATCTATTCGAACTGGTATACCAAAATAGATGTAGGCTTTGCAAATAATAAGATAACACTGAAAGATGCATTTACCGAATATGGCAAAGACGGGAATTATTTCCGTGCCGGTTATATGCTCGGCTATTACAGTATAGACCAGTCCACCAGCACAAATGATTTAATTTTCAACACAGCCTCCAATGTGGCAGAAACTTTCTATCCGGACCGCAGAATAGGCATATCCTACACACGTTCCCTTCCTTCCTATTATTTATCAGCCGGTGCTTTTTGCGGTGACGGACTCAGTTTCTCCGAGACAACCAAACCCGGTTATAACTTTTCCGGACGTGTCGTCTGGCGTCCGGTGAACTCTCCGGGACAATTATTCCATATAGGCACGGGAGTTTTATTCAAGGTCCCTGATGAAAATACGGAAACCGGCGAACAACAAATCCGGTTAAAGACAAAAGGCGTCACTTACATACCTTCCCCACGGACACTGGATTTGACATTCGAACATGCCAAAAATCAGGTTCAGTCGAACGTAGAATGCCTGTTGTTTCAAAAAAAATGGCTGTTACAAACAGAGTTTCTTTACACGAAAATCAAACAAAATTCTTCCCTACCCTCCTATTCTGCCCACGGAGGATATATATTGGGCGGATTCCTCTTAAAAGGGAGCAAATATGCTTACGATGCACTCGATGCAATACCGGTGATGCCTGAAGACCCACATTCCATTCTTCTTGCCTGCCGTTACAATTATACGAACCTGAATGATTTCAGCAGCCATATCACAGGAGGAAGCCAGCATGACGTATCCATCGGCATCAACTATTATTTCAACAAATACATTTCCTCCCGCCTGAACTACGCACATCTTTGGATGGACAAGTATTCTGCATTGGGTAAATGCGAAATCAATATGATGCAGGTTCGATTGCAAGTACGGTTTTAACAATTACCAGTCAATAAAAAACTCTTGCCAGCTGTCAATGATACGGCCGGCAAGAGCTTTTTTATTTGCTTTCCTATTACTTACAATAATTCAGCACTTCCAAATTAGTAATCGTACTCTTGAAATTTCCGGCCTTTTCCAGCGGGAAAACCAATGTACGAACATAGCTCATGGAATCTTTTCCTCCGTTGAAGAAACGTTTTTGGATATTCAAATCTTCCTTCAACTGTCCGTTTACATATAAACGAGTCGATTTCTCATCTCCGCTGATAGCAATTGAAGCCATTTCATCGGGGTAGAACTGATAGTTGAACGTATTCAGATAACCGTCACGGGCAAATCCCAGTTTGCCTGAAACAGGATCGGACAGATAGAAGACGGCATCCGGCGAACGGAATAACTCTGTTCCGCGTTCTTCGGGAACTGATGTGATATTAAAAGAAACAGTATACTGATAACCTATTTCCTTCAGCCCGGTCTCGGTTCCCGGCTTCAATGTTTCCTGATTATATACGGCACGCGGTGTTTTACCGATACGACCGGCTACATTGACTCCCGGACCTTCACTCAAGGAAAGGCGAGCCGCATTGAATGTTTCATAAGGAACTTTACAGTCTTTGCCAGTCCACATCTTTACAGCCAGTGTCTGCAAAGCCGGGAATACGCGGTAATGAATATCCTTCGTACTGATTCCGTTACCGGCATGGTCATTCCAAACGGCAAACATTCCTCCTTTAATCTGTTTATGCTTTTCAGGGAAAACCTCTTTCCCGATGTGCGCCGGAGTCCATTCTTTATACAACATTTCCGTATTCAGATAATCATAATAATAACCCGCAGCCGGAACGATATACAAATAACCGTCCGGTACGCTGAGCAGGTCGTATCCCTGCTTGATCATATCCTTCGGTTCGGCATAACCATTATACCATGCATTCATCAATACATTCTTTGATTTTACGGGAGTATCGCCTTTAGCATGGGTCAGGGCACCCCACACACATGCCTGTTTACCGAAACCTTCCACGAAACGAATGTAATGATCAGTGAATTCGCGGAATTTTTCCACTACATCTTTCTTTTTATTTGAATATTCGTCTGTTCCGATATGTACTCGTTTACCGACAAATACAGGATTCCTGCCTTCCAGATATTCCCGGAACAAGCTGTCTACAAACTGATAAGTCTCCGGCTTGAACAAATCCAGATGGTCCATGCCATATTCCTCACTACCGATTTCCGGACGATAATGCGTCAATGCCAGAGAATGAGCGGGGACATCTATTTCCGGAATGATTTCTACGCCCAGACTATCAGCCATCAACTGGAAATCAATAAATTCTTTCTTTGTATAATAGCCGTCACGTGACGTCAGCCCCGGAAAGAACTCGCTTTCCAGGCGGAATGCTGCATATGTTTTGTTCCAGTCATGTTCAAAATACTGTTTGAAAGCGTTATCATTCAGGTGAACCTGTAACGTATTCATCTTATAATAGGCCATCATCTTAACGTAATCGCGCAGAAAGTTCATCGGGATAAATTTACGGCCGCAATCCATCATAAAACCGCGGATCGCATAATCCGGATAATCGCGCATTGAACCTTTTGACAAAGCCAGGTCGCTGTTTTGCTCCGTCATCTGAAGAAGCGTACGGGTTGCCCAGTATAAACCTTTAGCTTTAGGAGCCGATACGGTTACACGGTCAGCAATTTTCACTGCATATCCTTCTTCACCCAGTTGTTTGTCTCCGGATATGGAGAAAACAAAGTCACCGGCAGAGGCTCTTCCCTGCACGACAGCCAACTTACGCCCGAACATTGTTTCATAATCTTCGGCAAACTGATTGGCTACACGGGCAACGGCAGGATCTTTACCCGCATAAACAATACGGGAAGTAGCAGAAGGAGTAAACATTCCCTGAGCACCTCTCCATTCCTGTAATTCAGGTATCACGAACGGTTTCTCGTTATTGGCAGCAAAACTTTTCCCTAAAAAGAGAGTACACGCTGCAACCAGCATTAAATAGCGTTTTATCTTCATTGTATTTTAAATTTAAGCGTACAATATTACTGCTTTTTACTCATCTGCACAAACCGGAAATGAAGGAATAGTTAAAAGATGACTAATAAAAAGGCGGTTTCTGATTGATTTATTACTTTTGTGCTCAAAAACATATAAATGAGTTACAAATGGAACACACGGACGGAACTTTTACTGGGGGCCGAACGGATGGAGTACTTGTCACATTGCCATGTGTTGGTCGTAGGACTCGGAGGCGTCGGGGCTTATGCAGCCGAGCAGATATGCCGTGCCGGGATAGGACATATGACCATTGTTGATGCGGATACGGTGAACGACAGCAATATTAACCGCCAACTGCCGGCTCTACATTCTACCTTGGGGATGCAGAAAGCGGAAGTTGTGGGACAACGTTTACTGGATATCAACCCGCGATTGAAGCTGACAATACTCAATGAATTCCTGCGTGACGAACGGACAGAAGAGGTTCTTTCTGCCCAAAAGTACGATTTCATCGTGGATGCCATCGATTCACTCAGTCCGAAAGCATATCTGCTATATCATGCTTACCGACGTGAAATCCCCATTGTTTCATCCATGGGTGCCGGAGCAAAGATCGATCCGTCGCAGGTGAAAATCGCTGACATTTCCAAGACATGCAACTGTGCACTGGCAAAAGCGGTGCGCAAACGGCTTCGGGGAATGGGACTAAACAAAGGTATTCCGGTCGTTTTCTCTACAGAAATCGCCAATCCGGAAGCCGTAGTGGAAGTGGAGAACGAACAATGCAAGCGGACGACTACCGGGACAGTTTCGTATATGCCGGCTATTTTCGGCTGTTATCTGGCTTCCTATGTAATAAGAAATATTTAATCAACATGATACAAACGCAGGGTATTACTAAAAGTTTCGGGAATTTACAGGTTTTGAAGGGCATCGACCTGACGATCAATAAAGGTGAAGTTGTAGCTATCGTCGGCCCCAGCGGTGCTGGAAAAACAACGTTGCTCCAGATTATCGGGACATTGGATACGCCCGACAACGGTAAATTATTTATTAACGAAACAGAAACGGGCAAACTTTCCGAAAAAGAACTGGCTGCCTTCCGTAATAAGAATATCGGCTTTGTATTTCAGTTCCACCAGCTACTACCGGAATTTACAGCGTTGGAAAACGTAATGATCCCGGCACTGATTGCCAGGGAAAAGGCGTCCGACGCAGAAAGAAGAGCGAAGGAAATACTTGATTTCATGAAACTATCGGATCGTATGACTCATAAACCGGCTGAATTATCCGGTGGCGAGAAACAACGCGTTGCCGTAGCCCGTGCATTAATCAATAACCCCGCCGTCATCCTGGCTGACGAACCTTCGGGCAGCCTGGATACAAAAAACAAAGAAGAATTACACAGCCTTTTCTTCGAATTGCGCGACCAGATGCACCAGACATTTGTGATAGTAACGCACGATGAACAACTGGCTGCCAACACCGACCGCGTAATTCATATCAAGGACGGGGTTGTTTTATTATAAATAGAAAGAGGACAAATAATCTATGGCAAATAAAGATAGAGTAACTTTTGGAAGTAAAATCGGAGTAATATTAGCAACTGTAGGGTGTGCTGTAGGCTTGGGTAGTATCTGGCGTTTTCCTTATATGGTAGGATCGAACGGTGGAGGAGCTTTCCTGCTGGTCTTTATGATATGCACTGTTTTACTGGGCCTTCCTATCATGATCACCGAATTTTTTATCGGCCGCCACTCACGCAGAAACGCTGCCGGAGCTTTTAAGGAGTTGGCGCCGGGAACACAATGGTCGCTGATCGGCTATAACGGAGTCTTGGCTGCATTTCTTATATTGGGTTTCTATTCCGTCGTTTCCGGATGGACACTGGAATATATCTGGCAGGCAATGACCGGCTCTTTGTCGGGAAAGACTACTGCCGAGTTTACCACCGAGTTCGAAGCCTTTTCCTCCAGCGCACTCAGACCGATCGGTTGGACAATCGTATTCATCGCAATAACACATTTCATCATCGTCTCAGGGGTTGAGAAGGGAATCGAAAGGGCATCCAAGATCATGATGCCGGCCTTATTCCTTATACTGCTGGTATTATGTATACGTTCCATAACCCTGCCGGGGGTAAACGAAGGATTGTCTTTCCTGTTCAAACCGGACTTCGAGAAGATCACCTCCTCCGTTATTTTAAGTGCTATGGGACAAACATTCTTTTCTCTGAGTATCGGGATGGGGTGTCTGATCACCTATTCTTCTTATTTCGGGAAAGATACGAATCTGCAATTAACAGCGATACAGGTGACTGTTCTGAACACTTTTGTCGCATTACTGGCCGGTATCATGGTATTCCCTGCCGTATTCAGCTTTGGTATTGAACCGACAGCTGGCCCGGAACTGGTGTTCATCACCCTTCCGAATATCTTCGAACAGTTACCTTTCGGAAATATATGGTCTTTCATATTCTTCATTCTACTAGCTTTGGCAGCTTTGACCTCTACCATTTCCCTGCATGAAGTGGCAACGGCCTATGTACATGAAGAATATCATATGACCAGAAAGAAAGCGGCCTGGATCGTTTCTGCCGGTGTTGCCGTCATCGGAGCCCTTGCTTCTCTCTCTTTCGGTCTATTGAAAGAATATACCATCGGCGGAATGATCATTTTTGATGCACTGGACTATCTCACAGCAAAAATTATGATGCCTATCGGCGGAATGATGATCTGCGTATTTGTCGGTTTACGCATCGAAAGAAAAGTATTGAAAGAAGAATTGACGAATAAAGGAACAATTACCTTTTACTTCTTCAATACGTATGCGTTCTTTATAAAATACATCGCTCCCGTAGCAATCGGCCTGATCTTCCTGAACGAATTGGGACTGATCAAAAAGATAACCTCCTTGTTTTGAAAATAAAAAGGTATAAATTATTTGCTTATCAACAGGTAACTTATAACTTTGCAAAAGAATATTCATCATTTAATAATTATCAGTATGGAAATCAAAACCGTCTCAAAGAAAAGAAAGTTACTTCCCGGATTAGACATGACTCGGGAAGAATTTATTGCCCGCGTTCGTAAAGCCGAAGAAGGACCATTTTATACATTGGAAGAAGGATTCGAAATGATGCGGCAATGGAGGGAACAAAGGAAAAAGCATTGATTGTCTCTTCCGAATTTTTCATCTCTGCAGACAATATATACTCTTACGGAACAGAATTATTCGGGGAATATCAAGCAATTAAATATGAAAACCTTATCTATGAAGAAGTCAGACAACTACCTTCAAGATATTTAATCCATCCGGAATGCAGATATATGCCAACCCAAAATAAGATGTACAGAACCATTATGCTCCCTGCCCATTTTATTTTATACCGCATTACTAACAAACGGATTGAAGTGCTAGACATCATTTCCTATAAGGAAAGCATCTCACATATCAAAAACCGACGAAATATCAAACCATAATATCTTATAAACTATGAATTGGCGTGATTTACTCTATTTTTCCCAAGGAGAACGCAGAGCCTTAACTCTCTTGCTCTGCCTTATCTCTATTTCCTGGATCATTTTATTATTAACTGATGATAAACCGAAACAAATTCCTAAAGAGAATGTTCAGATCATTGAACCGGCTAAAACAGCTCAAAAAATCGTTTCAAAGAAACCGAATCCGGAAAAGGTAAAAACTCCTGCATCCGGGAGAAAAAACAATTCCTCCCGAGAGAAAAATAAATTTCATTCGGGAGAAACCCCAAATACATCCGAAAGAAGGACTTTTCCTAAAACAGAAAAATACCCTGTCGGAACTGTTGTCGAACTAAATACTGCCGACACCACAATCCTGAAAAAAGTTCCCGGGATCGGAAGCACTTTTGCCCGCCGGATCATAAAATACAGAGAACTGCTGGGAGGTTTCTATACTGTAGAACAACTTCGTGAAGTGTACGGTCTTGATGAAGAACGATATAATGCGATGAAATCGTGGTTTTCGGCAGATATCTCCCTGATCTGTCCGTTAGAGGTCCATAAAATGTCCTTTAAAGAACTATGCAAACATCCTTATATAAATTATCAGCAAGCCCACATCATCGAACAGCTACGGAAACAGAAAGGGAAGTTATCCGGCTGGGAAAATCTTCAATTACTGGAAGAATTTACTGAAACAGATAAAGAAAGACTGACTCCTTATTTATCATTTGAATAAAACAGGAAGTTTATATATATTTGTAAAAAAGAAAGCTATGATTTATCTCAAACAAGCACAATTACTTAACCCTGCCGAAGTGGAAGGCCCGGTAGAAGAGCTCAAATATCCGTTCAGAGCCGCAGCAGTACGGTACATCGAATCGATTGTTTTCCGAAAACCGGTTACTTTCCTGGTCGGAGAAAACGGAGCTGGCAAGTCAACCTTGCTCGAGGCATCATGTTCAAATACGAAGAACGGGATGAAGACAGCCAGGGCATGCTATATGACGGAAAAGAAGCCTGGAAATCCTATTCAAACGTATTGCCCCAATGCATCCGCCTCATCGAAGAGCGGAAACCGTTCGACCATTTCTTCTTCCGGGCAGAATCTTTCTTCGAACATGCTGCCGAAATAGATGCCAAATCGATGAAAGACATACTAAACTATGGCCGCGATTATTCTATGGCAGCTTACGGAGGACGCCGCCTCCTCGAACAGTCGCATGGTGAAAGTTTTCTTAGCACTTTTCTGAATTATGCAGGAAGAAATACCCTTTTCATCCTTGATGAGCCGGAAGCAGCCCTATCGCCTCAACGCCAGCTGGCTTTACTGGTCCGGATACAAGAACTGGTGGCACAAGGCTGCCAACTGATTATTTCCACGCATTCTCCCATCATCATGGCTTACCCGGGAGCAGATATCTATTCCATAGATGAGGATGGAGCACATATTACTCCGTATGAGGAAACACAACATTATCAATTAACGAAGTATTTTCTGACTCATACGGAGCAAATGCTCAGGGAATTGGGAATAAAGTAAAATTACTTTTCCCAGGCATTCACGATTTCTGCCACATATACATTATGCAGATTACCCGCCAATGCGCTGTACCATTTTTCATACAAAGCCGGATCGATAAAACTATTTTTATCCATCTTTGTCACATAAAGCGTTTTGCACTCCAACGTCAGGCGTGACTCTTCAAAACAGGGATTTCCGAGCTCCGTGAAATAAGGAGTCAGGCCTGTAGCCGCCACTTTATCCATATCACGGCCTGATTTGGATCCACAGACCTTATGAGCCGCTTTGTGTTCTTCCCCCAGGAAAGAGAGCGTAAAACACCCTTTTTCATCGACAAATTCACGGGTATAACGCTCCGGACGGATGAAAACAAACACCACCGGTTTGTTCCAAAGGAAACCTACGCCGCCCCAACTGGCTGTCATCATATTAAACTTATCCTTATCACCGGCACTTACCAGCATCCACTCCTTCCCGATAATTTCAATAAAGTTATCCTTTATCAGATTGGGTTCAATTGCTTTCATACTTTATACTCTTTAATTTCCTTCAAAGATACAAAGAATATTATTTACCCGTACTCATTACGCCCGAATCACTGTCACTATTGTTCAAACGTTTCTGTCCGGCCTTATATGTACGTCCGAAAGAGAAATTATACGATACCGAAACAACAAAAAGACGGGAACTTTCCTTGATATAAGAAGTTTTTTTGCTGGAAGCATATTGATTCCAATTCTCGGACTGCACTTTCCAGTTATCGGAGAAAGGATTAAATGCCCCAATGCCTAAAGAAAGGTTCTTGAAATTATATTTCGCCATAAGAATCTGAATATTCTCTCCTCCGTCCAACGTTTCACCCCAGAACCAGTTCCAGTTCGTATCCAACTGATACATCAACATAAACTTTTTCCAGGTAAGCGATGCCTGTAAGTTACAATACCAATTTGTATAAGTATGAGAGTAAGTATTGCCGTTGCTGATATAATGGTTTACTCCGCCTGTAAACGAAAATTGCAGAATATCTTTAATCGGTCCGACACGGAACATGGCAGAACCGGTCACACGCTGCCAGTTTTTCTGATTATTCCAGGTCTGAATGATCTTATTCCCTTCCTGGAATTTCTCATCCATAATAGGATTCGGCAAATATTCATAAGCTCCGTCCAGGTTGGTATAAAAAATACCTTTCTGAAATTCGTAAGTAAGAGCCAGACGATAACGCATATAAGCCTCGAGTTGAGGATTACCCCGTTGCAGTTGCAAAGAGTCGATCACCTGTTCGATAGCACTCAGGTTTCCTAAAGAAGAGGATGAATTTCCGACATAACCTCTTAAACGGACAAATGACTGACCAGGCAAAGCATATTGCAACGTGAACCGCGGATTGAACGTATAATACTGATAAGAATCGTCCGTTCCGTCCTGTTTATAATAGGATCGCGAAACACCAACACCTAATGTATAATCGAGTTTCCGAATTTTTCCTTTAAATTCTCCGTAAAGAGAACTTTCAGCCTGGTTCATATGGGTATCATAATTATGCCCGTTGCGATATTCATTATTGGAAAATGACTGTGTATGGCGCAGACCGGTACTCAAACGATTCCCGTTCGCCAGTTTCTTTTCATAAATACCTTCGCCGATTACAGAATATTTATTACCGGAAACGCGATTATTAATATCAGTCAGTAGTTCCCGGTCACGGCTTTCCTGATAAAAACGGCGGGAAGAGGTACGGTTATAAGTTCCCACAACATTGAATACCAACGTTTGGTCATTCTTTAAATTACGTTGGTAATATAAGTCCAGTGCCGGAACCTGATTGTCCTCGCTATTTAAGTCTACCATGTCTACATAATCATCCGGATTTTCCAGGTTGGAAAGAATTCCCCGGTAATCCCAGTTTGGCTGGTGATTGTTCCAATAACGAAATGTAGCATTAAACAAATATTTTTCAGGATCCTGAATACTGTAATTCAGGTTCACATTATGCATAAACATACGGGCATGACTCGGATCGCCAGTCTCTTTTCGATGCAGCTCCAGGGCAACCGCACCAAAATTTCTATTAAAATATGTTTTGTGGCATAAATCATTAAAATATTTCAAAAAAAGTTGTGTAATTGGGGAATAAAGGTAATCTTGCAGATAGAAAAGTCTTAACTATGAAAATAGAACCTTAACGACTGGATTTTTTACGTGAAGATTTTGCAAAC